>CANQYH010000078.1 GCA_947628025.1 uncultured Lachnospiraceae bacterium
CATACCCATGGGGCCTATGGGTTTGATACCAATGATGGAGAGCCGGAGGGACTGCGTGAGTGGATGCGCCGGATCCCGGAGGAGGGCGTGACGTCGATCCTGCCGACCACCGTGACCCAGATGCCGGACGTGCTCACCAAAGCGGTGGGGAACGTGGCGTCCGTGGTGGAAAACGGTTACGAGGGGGCGGAGATCCTGGGGATTCATTTCGAGGGACCGTATCTGGATATGGAATATAAGGGGGCTCAGCCGCCGGAAGCCATCGCGCGGCCGTCGGTGGAGCAGTTCGCGGGCTATCAGGAGGCGGCCCACGGGCTGATCCGCTACATTACGCTGGCCCCGGAGCATGACGAGGATCTCGCGCTGACCCGGTACTGCAGCACCCACGGCGTGGTGGTCAGCATGGGACATTCTTCGGCGACGTACGAACAGGCGCTGATGGGGATTGCCAACGGGGCTATGTCCATGACGCATGTATACAATGGCATGACCGGCTTTGTGCACCGGCAGCCGGGGCTGGTGGGGACCGCCCTGCGCGTCCGGGATATTTACGGCGAGGTCATCTGCGACGGCTGCCATTCCCATTTGGCGTCCCTGAACAATTTCTTTGCCGCCAAAGGGCGTGATTATGCGATCATGATCACGGACTCTCTGCGGGCCAAACATTGCCCGCCGGGCGGCGAGTATGACCTGGGCGGCCATCCGATCGAGATCCGGGACAATGGACTGGCGTATCTGAAAGGGACCGATACCATTGCCGGGAGCACCCTGCATATGAGCCGCGGCTTGAAGCTGCTGGCTGAGAAAGCGATGGTGCCGTTTGACGCGGCGCTGAATGCCTGCACGCTGAATCCGGCCCGCTGTCTGGGCGTGTCCGGCCGCAAGGGGCGTCTGGCCGCGGGCTGCGACGCGGATATCGTGGTGCTGGAGGACAATTACGACGTGTACCGGACGTACTGCCGGGGGAAAGTGTTATACAGCGCGTAACGGCGGGGATGGGTCCCCGATACGGAAACGGCTGTTCCCGGGCGGGGCTGGGCATCATGGCGGAGGCGGCTGTTTCCGGGCGAGGACAGGCATCAACGGGCATCACGGCGGAAGCAGCCATTTATGCGTGGGAACAGGGCTGTGCAGGAGACAGTCATTCGCGGCAGGAACCGATAAACGCAGGCAGGAGGAGAGGCAGTGGCAGGCTTTACGAAAAAGGCGATCAAGGATTCTTTTATAAAATTGCTTACCGAACGTCCGCTTTCGCAGATCACGGTCAAGGATATCGTGGCGGACTGCGGCGTGAACCGGAACACATTTTATTATTATTTTGAGGACATTCCGAAGCTGCTTGAGGAAATCGTCATGGAAGACGCGGAGACGGTCATCCGCGCCTATCCGACCGTGGAGAAGATCGAGGACTGCCTGGAGACGGTGATCGATCTGGCGCTGTCCAAAAAGCGGGCGGTGCTGCATATCTACAATTCGGTCAACCGGGAACTGTACGAACAGTATATGTGGGTCGTCTGCGATCATGTGATCAACGCGTATCTGACCTCGATCCTGGACGGCCGCAATATCAGCGACAGGGACCGCGAGGTCATAAGAAAATACCTGTCGAGCCTGGGCTTCGGGATCACGTCCGGCTGGCTGCGGACCGGGATGACCGAGGACATCCGCGGCACATTTGCGCGTCTGCGCGAGATGAAAAAAGAAATACTGGAAGAGATGATCGCTCATTGCGAGGAAAATTAACGGGTATTCTGCGAAAAACACAAAAATCAGTCATTTCGGCGCCTCGTGTCTGAAAAACAGACACGGGGCGTTTTGTGTCTGTATCCGCGGAAAAACGGCCGGACTATAATGGGAGCAGAATAAAAAAGAGAGGTGACAGATCATGCGTTTTGGAAAAGCGGTCGTGAAATACCGCATACCAATCCTGGCGATCACGCTGATTCTCCTGATTCCCTCCGTGTTCGGGATGATGGGGACGCGGATCAATTATGACATGCTCAATTACCTGCCGGAGGATATGGAGACGGTGATCGGGCAGAACGAGCTTCTGGAGGATTTTGACAAGGGGGCGTTCTCTTTCCTCATCGTGGAGGATATGCCGGTCCGCGACACAGTGGAGCTGAAAAAGCAGATTGAGCAGATCGATCATGTGGAAACGGTGCTTTGGTACGATTCCATCATGGATATTTCGGTCCCGATGGAGTTTTTACCTGACCGGATCTACGACGAGTTTAATACGGAGAACGCTACGATCATGGCGGTGTTTTTTGATACGTCTACGTCCTCGGACGTCACGATGGACGCGATCCGGCAGATCCGGCAGACCGCCGGAAAACAATGCTTCGTGTCCGGAATATCTGCATTGGTAACGGACCTGAAAGACCTGTGCGAAAAAGAGGAGCCGGTGTATGTAGGGATCGCCGTGCTGCTGGCCTGCGCCGCGATGCTGATCTTTCTGGACAGCTGGCTGGCTCCGTTCGTGTTTCTCGCCAGCATCGGCATGATGATCCTTTTGAATCTGGGAACCAATGTATTTTTAGGCGAGATCTCCTATATCACGAAAGCGCTTTCGGCGGTCCTGCAGCTGGCCGTTACAATGGATTACTCTATTTTTCTATGGCACAGCTATAATGAACAGCGCACGCGGCATGAGGACATTCGCGAAGCGATGGCGGAAGCGATCCGGGAGACGCTGACTTCCGTGGTCGGCAGTTCCGTCACGACGATAGCCGGTTTCATCGCGCTTTGCTTTATGTCCTTTACCATGGGCCGCGATCTGGGCATCGTAATGGCGAAAGGCGTGGTCTTCGGCGTGGCGGGCTGCGTGACGGTACTCCCGGCGCTGATCCTCGTGTTTGACAAGCCGCTGCAGAGGACGAAGCACCGGTCCCTGATCCCGGATATGAACGGCTTCGCGAGGGGCGTTGTGCGGATCTTTCCGGTATTCCTCGCAGTCTTTGTGCTGCTGATCCCGCCCGCGTATTACGGCTATTCGAAAACCAACGACGAAGTGTACTACGATATGGGCGAATGTCTGCCGGAGGACATGGAGTATGTGATCGCCAACCGCAAGCTGTCGGAGGATTTCGATATCGCTTCGACCCACATGCTGCTGGTGGACGCGGACCTTTCTTCCAGATCCGTCCGGGCCATGATGGACGAGATGGAGCAGGTCGACGGCGTCAAATACGTTTTGGGCCTGGAATCCGTGCTCGGTTCCCGCGTGCCGGCGGAAGTCCTGCCGGAATCGGTTTCGGGGCTCCTGAAGAGCGATCGGTGGGAGCTGCTGCTGATCAATTCCGAATACAGGGTGGCCAGCGACGCGGTCAACGCGCAGATCGAAGCGCTGAACACGATCCTGAAAAAATATGACCCGAGCGGGATGCTGATCGGGGAAGCGCCCTGCATGAAAGATATGATCGATACGACGGCGCATGATTTCCGGGTCGTCAACGCGGTTTCCATCATCGCCATTTTCCTGATTATTGCGCTGGTAGAGCGGAGCGTTTCCCTGCCGTTCATCCTGATCGCGGTGATCGAGTCGGCGATCTTCATCAATCTCGGACTGCCTCATTATCTCGGGCAGAGCCTGCCGTTCATCGCTCCGATCTGCATCAGTACGATCCAGCTGGGCGCGACCGTAGACTATGCGATCCTGATGACGACGCGGTATAAGGAGGAGCGCGTGAACGGGAACGGCAAAAAAGAGGCCGTCCGGATCGCTCTTGCCGCTTCGATCCCGTCGATCATCGTGTCCGGCATGGGACTGTTTGCCGCGACGTTCGGCGTGGCGCTGTATTCCGATATCGATATGATCGGGTCTATGTGTATGCTGATGGCGAGAGGCGCGGTCGTGAGTATGCTGGCCGTGATTCTGGTCCTGCCGGCGCTTCTGCTGCTGTGCGACAGGGTGATCTGCGCCACCACATTTGGAATGAGAGCGGCAGTCAAATCAAAGAAAGAACGGGAGGTTATTTTGAAATGAAGAAATCGGTAAAGAAGATCGTATCTCTTGGCCTTTGTGCGGCGCTGGCGGCCGGGGGCGTCGCGACCACCGTTTACGCTTTAAATGAGGGAGAGAAAACGTCCGGAGAGACGGAGCAGTCGGAACAGGAGGCGTCCGCCAATGAGGGGCAGCCGGGTTCTTCCCGCGGCCAGGAAAGCGAGAAAGACGAGACGGTTTATATTTTTGCCGGACCGGACGGGGCCGTGCAGAAGATCCTCGTCAGCGACTGGCTCAGCAATCCGTCCGGCAGCCAGACGCTGAACGACAAAACGGAGCTTACGAACGTGGAAAACGTCAGGGGCGACGAGGGTTATACCATGGGCAGCGACGGCGCTTTCGTCTGGGACGCCCAGGGCCGCGATATCTATTATCAGGGAAATACGGAAAAAGAACTGCCGGTGGGCCTGTCCGTAACCTACAAGCTGAACGGGGAGACGGTTTCTCCTGCCGAGCTGGCCGGAAAGAGCGGCCGGGTCACGATCCGTTTCGATTATACGGCCCGTCAGTATGAGGAGGTAGAGATCGAGGGCAAAAAGGAAACGATCTATGTGCCCTTTGCCATGGTGACGGGAGTTGTGCTGGACAACGATATCTTCACAAACGTGGGCGTGACGAACGGAAAGCTGATCAACGACGGCAGCCGCACCGTCGTCGTCGGAGCGGCGCTGCCGGGATTGCAGGAGGATCTGGCGATCTCGGAGGATCAGTTCGAGATCCCCGATTATCTGGAGATCTCCGCCGATGCGGAAAATTTCGAGCTGGGCATGACGGTCACGCTGGCCTCCAACGAGCTGTGGAACGGGATTGACACGGACCAGTTCGGCGATATGGACGGACTGAGCGGTTCCATGGAGGAGCTGGCGGACGCGATGGAGCAGCTGACGGACGGTTCCTCCCGGCTGTACGACGGGCTTTCGGAGCTGTTTGAAAAATCCGGAGAGCTGGCGGATGGCGTGGAACAGCTGGCCACTGGGGCGGAAGCGCTGAAAAACGGCGGCGAAGAGCTGGACGCGGGAGCCGCCGCGCTCCAGTCCGGGGCTTCCGAACTGCAGGAGGGATTGCAGACGATCGCCGCCAACAACGATTCCTTAAACGGCGGCGCCAGACAGGTGTTTGAGACGCTGCTTTCTACCGCTGGTACGCAGCTGGCTGCCGCGGGGGTGGAGGTTCCGCCGCTGACGGTCGAGGGCTATGCGGACACGCTGGACGCGGTGATCGCTTCCCTGGATGCGGATGCGGTACATGAAAAAGCCCTTGCCGCCGTGACGGAAGCGGTGGAACAGCAGCGTTCCTATATCCGGGAGCAGGTGACGGCTGCGGTCCGGGAGCAGGTGGCTGCGCAGGTGACGGCCGCGGTTCGGGAACAGGCGCATGCCCAGGTGACGCAGGCGGTCCGGGATACGGTCGAAGAGCAGGTCGTCGCTTCGGTACTGCAGATGGACCGGGCGAGTTTTCAGGCGGCGGTCGAATCCGGCGCAATCGACGATACGGTGCAGGCCGGCATAGAGGCCGCAGTCGGGCAGCAGATGCAGAGCGATCAGATCCTGCTGGCGATTCAGGCAAATACGGAAGAACAGATGGCGTCGGAGACGGCACAGGCCGCGATCGCCGCGAACACAGACGCGCAGATGCAGAGCGAGACCGTGCAGGCGACGATTGATTCCAATACAGAGGCGCAGGTACAGAAAGCGATCACTGAGAATATGGAGTCGGAGGAAGTGCAGGCCCAGATAGCGGCTGCGGCCGAGGGCGTGAAAGCGGTCGCGGCTCTGAAAGCGTCTCTGGATGACTACAATACGTTTTATATGGGGCTGCAGACCTACACCGCAGGCGTTTCCGCGGCGGCTTCGGGCGCGGGAGAGCTCAAAAAAGGTGCGGATGAACTGAAAGACGGGACCGGCCAGTTAAGCCAGGGAGCTTCGGAACTGTACGACGGCGTTTCCGAGCTGCAGAACGGCATACCGGCGCTGACAGACGGAGTTACCCAGCTGCGGGACGGGGCCGGGCAGCTTTCCGACGGGATCAAAGAAATGGACGAGAAAGGGATCCAGAAACTGATCGACGCGGTAGATGGGGATCTGGAGCGTCTGATCACGAGGCTTGATGCGGTGGGAGACGTGTCCCGGAGATATACGAACTTTTCCGGCGTGGACGAGGGGACGGACGGTCAGGTGAGATTTATTTACCGTACCGGTTCTATCGAATAGGAAATTAAGAAGTAAAAAATCGCTTCCGGGCTGCGGGTGTCGGCAGATAAGCGGCCTGGAAGCGATTCTTTGCTGTCTGGGTTCTGAGCCCATAAATGTGAGGAAAAGGGGAATATTCTTCACGCGGACGGCCGGTTCATTTCCTCAAAAGAGATCAGGCGCAGGTGGGAGTTGCCCTTATACTGTTCGTATACAGCGTCCTGGAAGCCGGATTTTGAGAAGATAATGTACCATTTGTCCGGGTAGGAGAATAATTCTCCGCGCTCCAGGAGCGTTTCCGCTGTGTCCGCGCCTACCTTTTCCCCGCGCCACTTGCATTCACAAAAAAGGGCGGAATGTCCCTGAACAGACATCAGGTCGATCTCTTCCTGACATTTCTTCACGGGATTGCTCCCCCACCATCTCCCTATATTTCCCAGAAAGAACGGCAGCGAAGTATATATCTCCGGGAGAAACAGGTATTGCCGGCATATTTCCTCGAAGATACTGCCCATGAAATCGCCCAGCCGCGGTTTTACCGCCATATAGTAGAGAGCTTCGCCCATGCCGCTGGCGATGGTACTCAGGTTCGGGCGAACAAACCGGTACCAAAACAGGAACATATTGTCGGACAAGCGGTACAGAGTCCGGCGGCTGGAGGCACTTTCGGTGATGGGCGTTTCTTTCCGAACGAGACCGATGGAGATCAGCGAGTTCAGCTGGCTGCTGCATCCGCTGGTTTCCAGACCGGTGGCGGTGGCGATCTCGTTCAGACGGCTGGCCCCGCCCGCGATGGCGGAGATGATAGATTGGTAAGTCGCTGGCTCTCTGAGCTCCTGTTTCAGAAGATTGGAGGGTTCCTCAAACAGCCGGCCGCTTTCATCGAAAAACAGTTGGGAGATGTTGTCGTCCAGCGACCGGTCAGGCCGTATTCTAGACAGGTATTCCGGAACTCCCCCAGTGACGCCATAGAGGATCGCTTTTTGCTCATCGGAAAACCCGGAAAGCATGGCCTTGGACTCAAAGTACGTAAACGGTCGGATCCGGAACTGGGAGGTCCGTCTGCCGTACAGCGGGCTTTTGTATCCCAGCACCTGGTTCTCCATAAAACTCATGGAAGAGCCGCACAGGATCAGAAACAGTTTGCTGTCTTTCCAGCACTGGTCGATATGACTCTGCAGCATGGAAGAGATAGCGGGATAGGATGCGGCCAGATAGGGGTATTCATCAATCGCCAGTATGATCCGCCGGGTCTGGCAGATCTGGTCGATATGCTCCAGCAGGGACGCGAAATCCCTGAATACCGGCGATGCGGAACCTGGAGCGGTCTGAGCCAGGACGGCCCTGGATAAGCCGGCCAGATTGTCCTGCAGAGTGCCTTCGATGGCCATATAATAAATGGAATCCTTTTCCCGGAGAAACTGGCGGATCAGGGTCGTTTTCCCGATTCGCCGCCTGCCGTAAAATACGGCAAATTCAAACTCTCCTTTTTGATAGGCTTGTTCCAGCTTCTCCAGTTCTCTGTCACGTCCGATAAACATGATATCAGGGCCTCCTGTCTGAGTAATGAATGATTCACTGTGCCTTTAATAAATATGCTAATCTAAAAATTACTAATCATACAATTAGTAATCATGTGATTAGTATAATACACATTAGAAAAAAAGTCAAGTACATAAAAACGCCTGCCGCGGCAAGCTGTGTCGCAGCAGGCATCAAGCGGTTTTGATCGGTTTATTTCCAACCATCAGGCAGATAGGTCATCGTATTGGCGATCATATCGTCTGCCAATTTCTTTACATCCGCGTCGCTGGCCCGGCCTTTTACCAGCGGGTCGTGGAGGAACGCTTCGTAGACCAGTTCCCGGTCGCAGGTAAGCGCGGCTTTCAGGATCCGTTCGTGGTTTTCGATATGCGGCATCACCAGTTCCCGCACGTTTTCCGGCATCGATCCGGCGGCGATGGGACGGATGGAGTCGCGGCAGAAGACCGCGTTGGTCTCCACGACGGCTCCGGCGGGGAGATTGGGGATCTGCAGGGCAGTATTGGGGATGTTCACGTTGCTGATCACCCGGTCCAGGCCGCAGAGGGCGCGGATCAGGGAAATGCCCTCTTCTCCGGTAGGTTTAAGCGTCAATTCCTCTTCGCCGCTCACCAACCGGGCGCTGCGCTCCAGACGGCGCCTGAGATCTTCTTTTCTCCAGGACACCGGCGTCAGACCAAATTTCCAGGAAGCGACGGTATCCGGGTCTTTCAGGTAACTGTCGCCCGGCATGAACTCTGCCAGATGCCGGTCTCCGGCCGCCGCGATCAGGCCGTAGCGCCGAAACAGATCGAATTTGACCCGATGCGCGCAGCTGAACGTGCTGTTCATCCAGTTATTGTCCACGGATCGGAGTCCTCGCTCATAATTTTCCTCTATGTAAGCGCGGTACATCGGGAACAGGTCGATGCCCTTATAGGAAGCCTGGTCGAACCATGTGAAATGGTTGATGCCCAGCACATTGATCAGGATGTCGTGCCGGTCGATGCCGCTCAGCCCGTAGACTTCTTCGCAGATGTCTTTCAGCAAACTCTGGGTGCCGAAGACTTCGTGGCAGCAGCCGAACGCCTTGATCTGTGGGAAAACATGGTACAGGGTCTTGACGCACAGGGACATAGGGTTCGTGTAGTTGATGACCCAGGCGTCCGGGGCATAATCTCGGATAGCTTCCGCGATCTCCACGAACATCGGGATCGTGCGCAGCGCGCGAATGGAACCTCCGGGACCCGCCGTATCGCCTACGGATTGGTAGATGCCCAGACGCTCCGGCAGATGCACGTCGGATTCCATTTCGTCGAAAGTACCCGGCAGGATGGAGATCACGACAAAGTCCGCTCCGCACAGCGCGTCTTTCAGCGCCGGGACCATCTTATAGTCCCATTTTCCGACGGCGTCGGGGCGCGCGGATAAATGGTTTCCGATGATCTCGTTGTTCCGGGCGGCCTGGGCGTCGATGTCGTAGAGCCGGACCGTGCCGCTCAGGGTATCGTTCATCGCCAGATCAGTCATAAATGTCCACGCCCATCCGCGGGAGCCGCCGCCGATATAGGCGATCTGCAGATCTGTGATCTTGTCGTCAGCATACTTCATGATATAAGATCCTCCTTGATCGTGTCCGGCCATGGATCTGCTGCCGTCTTTGCTGAGGATAAAGGATGTTTTGCCCCGGCGGCATGGCCGAGGAATGACCGGCTTTTTTACATACATATTATACTACGCCTGCAGGACGCAGTTCAAGAAAAATATAAGACGAGACCGGAACGGTTCCAACAATTGCGTTTCTGCCGTATGGTTTTTGGCGCAGGGATCACTTGGCGTGCGGCGTTTTTTTCAGCGCTGCCGCCGCCTCCTCGTCCGCCTTTTCTACTTTGATCTCCCAGTGGATCAGAAATGTCAGCGCGGCCCGCAGCGCGATGATCGCGGCGACAATGCCGACCTCGCTTAACTGCCGCACGATAACGGTTCTCAAGATCTCGCTTCCCAGCTTAAATTCCAGCCCCAGCGCCATGCCGGTCGCCAGATTCAGGCGGATCTGCGGATTTTTCCGCACATAATCCAGGATCCCCCGGCAGCCGGAGATGATGATGACGAAGACGCCGACGAACTCAAAGGTCAGGATGGCGATATCTACGACGTGGGTCAGCAGCTGTTCCAGCAATTCATAAATTTCCATAAATAGGTTCTCCCCTGTTTTTGACTTCATTATAATGAGTTTTGAGACAATTTGCAAATAGTTATTTCAGGCGCTTTTTACGCAGCTGTATATTTCGGATATTCTTGAATTTATGGACCGTTTACAGGGTAGCAAATTCATTAAAGTTATGATACAATCGTTCCTGACATTGCGGGCGGGATCCGAAAACGAAGTCTTTAGGATCCGCGGCCGCGTATTAAAATCGCAGCGCCCGGCCGCCCGCATGAAAAACCGGCGGCGGGAGATAGAGGCAGAGGTACTATGGTTTACAGACAGAAAAAACAGAACTTTCCCTGGAAAACATTTTTGCGGAACCTGGCGGCGGTGGCGATCCCCATCGCGCTGCAGAACCTGCTGACGACGACCGCCAGCATGATCGATACGATGATGGTCGCGCCCCTGGGCGAATTGTCCGTGGGCGCGCTGGGGCTTTGCGCGCAGTTTTCGTCGCTGATGTTTTCCGGCTACTGGGGCTTTGTCGGCGGCGGGATGCTGTTCATTTCCCAATACTGGGGATCGCAGGAGGACGACGGGATCGAGCGTTCCTACGGCATGACCTGGATGTGCATGATGGCCGTGGCGGTGATCTTCGGCTGCCTGGCGATCTTTGCGCCGGACCTCATCATGAAAGTGTATACGGACAAGACCGCGATCCAGGAGATCGGCGCGCAATACCTGCATATCGTGGGCGCGGCGTACTTCATGCAGATCTTTTCGATGGCCATGAGCTGCCTTTTGAGGGCGACGGAGCGCGTGAAGATCCCGATGATCGCTTCGGTCGCGTCGGTGGGCACGAACCTGGTGCTGAACTGGGTCTTCATATACGGACATTTCGGCTTCCCGGCCATGGGGATCCGCGGGGCGGCCCTGGCTACGACCTGCGCCGCGGCAGTGAATGTGGTAGTGATCTACCTGCTGGCCTGGCGGACCGGGTATCCCTATCTGTTCCGGGTGCGGGGGCATTTCCGCTGGACGAGCCTGCAGCTGAAAGGCTATTTTATCAAATGTTTCCCGATCATCTGCAACGAGGTGCTGATCGGCGTGGGCAATATGGTGATCAATATCACGCTGGGGCGGCAGCCGGAGCATGTGATCGCGGCGCTGGCGGTCTTTCGGACGCTGGAGGGACTGATCATCGGATTTTTCGCCGGATTTTCCAATGCGGCGTCGATCCTGGTGGGAAAATGTGTCGGCGCCGGAGAACTGGATACCGCTTTCGAGCGGGCGAAACGGCTGGTCTACCTGTGCAGCGGCGTGATCCTGGCGGCGAACGTGGCCGTATTCGCGTTCCACCGGCCGCTTCTGACCGCCATGAGTCTGTCGGGAGAGTCTTATGCGGCCGGGACCCGGATGCTGCTCATCTACGCGGTGGTATCGGTGATCCGCATGGGGAACTGGATCCAGAACGACACGTACCGGGCTTCCGGCGACGCGGTCTATGGGACGGTGCTGGAGATCGTCTTTATGTACGTCATGGTGCTGCCGTGCGTCCTGGGGACCGGTTTCTGGCTGAAAGCGCCGTATTGGGTGATCTTTGCCTGCTGTTACATCGACGAGCCGGTCCGCTACGTCCTGATGCAGATCCATCTGTATTCCGGCCGGTGGGTGAAGCCGGTCACAGAGCTGGGGATCGCGGCGCTGCCGGAGTTTCGCAGGAAGCGGAGGATGTGAAGCGGGGGACGGAGAGAAAGCCTGTGTTTAAGTACAGGAAAAGATACAATCGTGAAGAGCAGGGTTGTTTCATGAAGAAAAATCATAAACCGAAGAAAGTCTGATTATATCGAGAGTTATGGACGCTATACAAAAT
>CANQYH010000079.1 GCA_947628025.1 uncultured Lachnospiraceae bacterium
AAATCCTATAAAATACTAGCGTATGTTTACATTCAAACTGTCCGTGTCCAGGCTTTGATGCAAACCAGAAAATACAATAGACCAGCATATCGGAGGTGTAACAGATTGGCTAATATTAAATCCGCAAAGAAAAGAATCTTAGTAAGCGAGACCAAGGCCGCCCGCAATAAGGCGATCCGTTCCAAGGTCAAAACCGCGATGAAAAAGGTAGACGCTGCCGTTGCTGCCGGCGACAAGGCTGCTGCGCAGGCTGCATTGACGACCGCTATCTCTGAGATCGAGAAAGCCGCTTCCAAAGGCGTATATCATCCGAATACCGCTTCCAGGAAAGTGTCCCGCGTCAGCAAGGCTGTCAATACGATCGCCTGAGCTGAACCGGCTTTCGTCAAACCGACATAAAAGACCCGCCCCTAATCCGACCGAAAGGGCAGGTCTTTTTTATGTTCGTATTCCATTTTTCCATCCCGTCATATCTTTTTGACGATCAGCATTTCCACCGCTACCTGGTCGTCGAGTCGGCCCCGTTTGACCGCTTCCTCATACTCCGCGCACTCCCGGATATAAGCCAGGATCTGCTCGCGGCTGAAACGCCCGGCCTGGCTTAACAATTTCCCCGCCACAAAATCCCGCACCTTGAGACGGGCGGCGATCTCTCTTTTCCCCTGCCCTGCGGCTGTCATCTCCTTGACCTGCAAAAGCTGATTAAACTGCCGGACGATCATATAAAGGATACGCATCGGCGGTTCCTTGAGCGTCAGCAGATCCTCATACAGGTCAAGCGCCTTTCCGGACTTTTGATAGGCGATGGCCTCTACCATATCAAAGATCTTGTCCTCCACCCACTCGCTGCCGACGGTTTCGATATCCTTTTTCGTGACCGTGTCACGTCCCTCAGTATAACTGATCAGCTTATCCAGCTCCATGCGGATATTGGTCATATCGTCCCCGGTCCGCTCCAGAAACAGCTGCATGGTCCGTCCGTCGATCCGCCGTCCCGCCGACGCCAGGATTCCCGCGGCCCATTCCGCCAGCTTTTCTTCTTTCTGCTTTTCCATCTCCGCCACATGCCCCAGGCTCGCCACCGCCTTATACAGACGGTTCCGCTTGTCGACCTCCGATTCCACGAAAAGAATGCAGGTCGTTTCCGGCATCTCCGGCAGAAACGAGACCAGCGCCTCCGCCGCTCCGCTCTTGAACCAGCCGCTGTCCTCGATCAGGATCAGCCGCTTTTCTCCAAAAAAAGGCATCGTCCCCGCCAGGCTGATCACCTCGTCCAGGTCCACGGACTTGCCCTCAAACGAATGGAAATTCATGGCGTCGCCGCCCACAATGGCCTCTTTCATCTGCTTTTTGTAGCTTTTTTTTAAAAAGGCTTCCTCTCCGCAGAGCAGATACACCGGTTTAAATTCTTTCTGCTTCATATCGTTCTTCAGAACTTTCATCCGCCCGTTTCTCCTCCCTATGACCCGTTTCGGGACAAACCGCCAGTTCCAGTATACTTCACGCCCCTGAAAGAGGCAAGGAATATCTGAAAATTTTCTTAAAACACTTCCCGTTTTATTCCGAACGTGATAATATCATGGTGGGGGTGAAGACTTTGGAAAAACAACTCATATTTCATATCCTGGGCATCGACGAAACCGCCGACGAAGCCGTCATCAAATCCGCGTACTTAAACTTATTGAAAACGACCAATCCGGAAGACGACCCGGACGGATTTAAGCGCCTGCGGGAAGCCTACGAATCCGCCGTCGCCCTGGCCAGGCATCCGAAGCAGGAGGAAACGCAGGAAAAAAGCGAGACCGATCTCTGGATCGACCGCGTAGACCGCCTGTACCGGGACATCCTGACGCGGTCCGACCCGAAAGCCTGGAAAGAAATCCTGTCCGACCCGCTCTGCGAGGATCTGGACACTTCACTGCAGGCCCGCGAGGCGCTTCTGGTCTATCTGATGGATCACATCTATCTGCCCCACGCGATATGGCAGATCATCGACGATACGTTTCAGATCGCGGCCGACCAGGAAAATCTTCTCAACCAGTTTTCGAAAAATTATCTGGACTATGTGCTTTACTATATAGAAAACGAAGAGTTTATCGATTATAACCTTTTCACGGTCACCAACCGCGAACAGTATGACGCCGACGGTTATATCCGCAATTACCTGGAGCTGAAGCGCCAGATCGACCAGGGACAGGCAAACGACGGGAACGCCCGCAGCGAATGGGTAAAACATTACGAAGAACTGCAGGCGTTCGGGATCTATCATCCGTTCCAGGACTGCGAATATCTGCGGGTCTGCGGAATCGCGCTGGAAGATACGTCAACCGGCGAAGACCGCCGGCAGGAGATCTGCGACGATATCCTGCGTATCCTGGATAACCTGCAAACCTATTGTGAAGAAAGTCATTATGTAGGTTACTATTACGGCGATGCCTGTTGGCGCCTGGGACGCAAAAAAGAAGCCCGCAGGATATGGGAAAAGATCCTGGAGCAATACCCGACCCACTTTATGGCAAAATATTCCCTCATCCAGTATCTGATGGAGCAGGGCGATTTCCGGCAGGCGAAAGAATATATCCTCGACCTTTTGGACGTGGACAGCAACGACGAATCCCTGCTGGAATCCATGCACACCGCCAACGAGGCGCTGATCCGCGAGTACCGCACCCTGATCGGCGACCCGGCTCATGCCTCTGAACGGATGGAGAACACGATGGAACTGGCCTGGTGCCTCTTCCAAAACGAACAGCTGGACGAGGTCATCTCTCTTCTGGAAAGCTTCACGCCGGACGCGGAGCAGGAATATTCCTACGAAAACCTCTATGGACGCGTCCTCTACCGCGCCGAGCGATACGCAGACGCGCTGCCCCATCTGGTCCGCTGGCTGGACCTGATCCGGCAGACCGTCGACGACGGGAGCGCAGAGATGAAAAAACGCATCTCCCGCCGTTTCCGGGCCTGTCATATCCTCAGCGGCTGCTGCTATGAGCTGGACCGGCAGGAGGAGTCGCTGGATTATGTGGAGCAGGCCATTCATTGCGCAGAAAATACCTCCGACCGGCTGGCCGGTACGCAGTACAAAGCGTTTTTGCTGTTCCAATATGGAAAGTACGAACTCTGCATCGACGCCTGCGACCAGGCAGTCGAGCTGGACGACGGGTATTTCCCGGCCTATCTGCAGCGCCAGGAAGCGGCTTTCAAGCTTCACCGCGGGCAACAGGTCGTGGACGATTATTACCAGGCCACCGGCATCTACGCCGGCTATTACAAGCCTTACCTGCTGGCCGCCCAGGTATTTTTCTACCATAATCAGTTCGAAGACGCTAAAGGGGTCATCGACCGCGCCCATGAAAACGGCGTCGAATTTACGCCCTGCCTGCGCCTTTATGAGGTGAAGATCCTGCGAAACCTGACGGAAAACAAGGCCGAACGGGACGAAGCCCTGAAATTGGCGGAGGATCTTCTCCGGCTGACGGAAGAACATCTGGCCGAACAGTCCGAGGACGCCGAAGCGGAGGAGCAAAAAAAGCCGGAACTGCCGGTGGAAGCGGCCGGCTTTGACATCGACGATCCGTCGGAAGCCGAATTTGAGGTGGGCCTGCTGCACTGGGACAGCAACCATCTCGACGAGGCCCTGAAGCACCTGACCCGGGCTGTCGAACAGAACCCGGACCGCCTGCAGTACCGCCTGATCCGCGGGCACATTTACCTGGACAATCAGAACTATAAGAGGGCCCTGGAAGATTACGCAGCCGCCGAGGAAGCCTACTCGGACGCCCCGTCGCTTCATTATAACCGCGCTGACTGTTACGAAAACCTGCACATGATGGAGCTAGCCAGAGAAAGCCTGGAGAAAACGCTGGAACTGGACGGGACGTTCCGCGACGCCTGCTGGAAACTGTCCAATTATTACAAGGACCTGTATACGACCCGCTGCGACCCCGCGGATTTTAAAAAGGCGGAAGAGTATCTGAACCGCCAGCTGGCCATCCGGGAAAACTGCTATTATCTGGTAGAGCGCGGCCGTCTTTATATGGCCTCTTTCGACCTGGACCTGGCGATCGCGGATTTCAAAAAGGCGCTGACTTACGAACCGCGTGACTGGGCCGCCTGCAACAACCTGGGCTGCTGCTACAAGTACCTGGGAGACTTTCGGCAGGCCATCGAGTACCTGCAGAAAGCCGTGGATTTTCTGGGGGACGAAAAAAACGTCCTGCCTTACAGCAATATGGCCGACTGCTACGAGGCTCTCGGAGATTACCGCAGCGCCATTGGCTGCTATGAAAAGGACCTGAAAATGTTCCCCCGCCAGATGTTCCTCTACGAAGAACTGGGACAGCTCTACTCCTATCTGGGCGAATATGAAACGGCCCTGAACTATTTCAAAAAAGCCCCCGACCGGGAAGATTACTGCGAAAATGTGGCGCTGGTCTATTTTCTCTCCGATGGAGGGAAGCGCAAGGCGATCCGGCATTACGAGAAAACCATCAGTACCGTTACTGACAAAAATGCCAAAGCCAACCTTTATTACGCCCTCGGCAGTTTCTACTGCGACTATTTGAACGATCTGCCCAGAGCCGTCAGCTGCTACAAACGCGGCGCTCTGTTGTCCGATCAGGAAAGCAAGCTCCTGGACCTGGAATGGCGAATGTCGATCTGCCTGTTCCGCATGGGCAAGCGGGGAGACGCTCAGCTGCACGCCAGGAAAGCGATGGAGCACTTTGCTAAAACGGACTGCCCCTCGGAAGAACTCTATCTGGGGTACCGGCAGTACCGCGCTTCCCGGCTTTCCCGAATGGGATGGCTGTATATCTGCCTGGGCGACGCCGATAAGGGGCTGCGGCTTCTGCAGGAAATGAACGCCTGCACCCGCTGCCGCATGTGCCGCCACCCGGAATGCTTTGAATGTTATCTGTTCCAGGGATGGTATTATGAAGCTATCGGAAACTACCCGGAGGCGTTAAAGCTTTACCGGCGGGCGGAACAGCTCAACCCCCATGAAAAGGACATTTCCCTGGCGGCCGCGCGCATGGAGAAAAAGGTGCGCTGAACTGCAGACTACTGTATCGATCGGATCTCACGAAAGGATTTTATAATACGAACTATGATTATCGGAATTGATTTGGGAACTACCAACAGCCTGGCGGCCTATTATACCGAAGACGGGCCCAGGATCATCCCCAACCGGCTGGGAAAGCATTTGACTCCCTCCGTCGTCAGCATCGACGAGGAGGGGCAAGTCTATGTGGGCGATCTGGCTGTGGAGCGCAGCCTCCTCTATCCGCAGAGCGCCGCCAGCGTTTTTAAGCGGGATATGGGCAGCAAAAAAGAATTCCATCTGTTAGACAAAAAATTCCTGGCGGAGGAACTGTCCTCCCTGGTTCTGCGCGCCCTGAAAGAAGACGCGGAGAGCTATCTGGGCGAACCCGTCACCGAAGCGGTTATCAGCGTCCCCGCCTATTTCAACGACGCCCGCCGCCGGGCCACCAAACGGGCCGGAGAATTGGCCGGCCTGAAAGTCGAGCGGATCATCAGCGAACCTACTGCGGCCGCCATTGCCTACGGATTGTACCAGCGCCGGGACCAGGCGCGTTTCCTCGTCTTCGATCTGGGCGGCGGCACGTTCGACGTCTCGATCCTGGAACTCTACGACACGATCCTGGAGGTACGGGCCGTGGCCGGGGACAATTTCCTGGGCGGCGAAGATTTCACGGCCGTTCTGGAAAATATGTTCTTCGACAAGTTTTACGACCTGGACCGTATGTCCCTGGACGAAAAAACGCTGCGCCATATCCACAAGCAGGCCGACCTGTGCAAACTGGGCTTCACAGACAGCCGTACCTCGACCATGAAATGCAAGATCGGCGAAGAATCTTACGAAATGACAGTGGAACTGTCCCGCTATGAAGAGGCCTGCTCCGACCTGCTGGACCGCATCCGCCGTCCTGTAAAGCGCAGCCTGTCCGACGCCCATGTGCGGCTGTCGGATATCGACAAAGTGGTGCTGGTGGGAGGCGCGACCAAAAGCCCCATCATCCGCCGCTTCGTCAGCAAATTGTTTAAAATGATCCCGGACACCAATATCAACCCGGACGAGGCCGTCGCTCTGGGCGCGGCGATCCAGGCCGCCATGAAAGAGCGGAAAGATTCCATCAAAGAAGTCGTACTCACCGACGTCTGCCCGTTCACTCTGGGTACCGAGGTTGTCCGCGAGTGGGAAGATCATCAGTTTGAGAGCGGCGTTTTCTGCCCCATCATTGACCGGAACACCGTCATACCGGCCAGCCGGACCGAGCGCCTCTACACCGTGCGGGACAATCAGGACAAGATCCGGGTCAACGTACTCCAGGGTGAGAGCCGATTTGCCGCCAATAACCTGTCTCTGGGCGAGCTTCTGATCGACATTCCTCCCAAAAAAGCCGGCGAAGAGTGCGTCGATGTAACCTATACCTATGATATAAACTCGATCCTGGAAGTCGAGGTTAAGGTTGTTTCCACGGAACAGGTGTCCCGGAAAGTGTTCCTGGGTCAGGATGTAGATATGTCCGAAGAGGAGATCGAGGAACGGCTGAAAACGCTCTCCTACTTAAAGATCCATCCCAGAGAAAGGGAAGAAAACAAATACCTGCTGATGCGGGCGGAGCGGATCTATGAGGAAAGCCTCGGCGACGACCGCAAATATGTGGAATCCGCGATCCGCAAATTTGAGAAAATATTAGATACCTACGACCAGGGACTGATCGAAGAGGCAAAAGAAGATTTCAAGCGGTTCCTGGAAATGATGGAAGAATAGACCCATCTGCGCCCGCCGATTTAACGGAAAAACCAATATCCCCCCAAAAAAGGGGGGTTTTGATTTCTCAAATATAAAAACTGAGCTTAAAACAAACAGGCTTCTTAGCTTTCCGCGTCCGGCGTCCCGATCTTCGGGCAGATGTCGTTTAACACGCACCGGCCGCAATAGGGTCTGGTGCGGGCGGTACAAACGTCGCGGCCGTGCATCACCAGACGGTGGCAGAAATCGCTGCCCTCTTCCGGAGGGATGATCTCCCAAAGCGCCATCTCCACTTTCTTCGGCTCCTTGATCCCGTCCACCAGTCCCATACGGTTCGTCAGACGGATGCAATGGGTGTCCGTCACGATCGCCGGTTTTCCAAATACGTCCCCCATGATCAGGTTCGCGCTTTTCCGCCCTACGCCGGGCAGTTCCAGCAGCTTATCAAAATCATCCGGCACTTTCCCCTGGTACTGGTCCCGCAGCATCCGCATACAAGCGCTGATATCCCTGGCCTTGCTGTGCCCCAGACCGCAGGGCTTCACGATGGCCTCGATCTCCGATACCTCCGCTTCCGCCAATGCGTTCACGTCCGGAAACTTCGCATACAGCTCCTGAACCACCACGTTGACGCGGGCGTCGGTACACTGGGCCGCCAGCCGGACGCTGACCAACAGCTTCCACGCCTGATCGTAATCCAGCGTACACTCCGCCATCGGGTATTCTTTTTTCAGGCGCTCGATGATCTCCAACGCCAGTTCTTTCTTCGTCATGTATTTTCCTCCCGCCGGGTTCTTTTGTAATGTCTCTCCAGCCTTGTACCCTTAACCTATATAACCTTTTTATCTCTCGTTAAAAACTCCGCCAGACTGCGGTATTCTTCGCCGTCTCTGCTTACGGCCGGCCCCGCGCAGACCATCGAATTCAGGATCGCCTCGTTCTCCGCTTCCGCCGCCGCCTGAAATACCCGGTCGATCAGATCCTCCCGGAGCACCGTCTGGGTCCGCAGCCCATCCTCGGCATCCGGTCCGACCCGGTTCGCCGTCGTAAAGCCGATCATCACTTCTCCGCTCCCGTGTCCCGTATAGGAACCCGTGCGGGCGATGCCGACGCCGGTCCTGCGCAGGATCCGGTACAGCTGCCGGTCCGATACCGGCAGATCGGTCGCCAGCACCGTCATGATCGAACCCTGGTCCTGCCTGGATACCGCCATATCGTTCCTCCGCTTTTTCAGCTCCAGGATCCGTTCTCCGACCGGCATGCCATTGATCACCAGATCGACGGTCGAACCGAAATTGCTCTGCACCAGCACGCCAAGCACATATTCATGGCTGCCGATTGGCACCAGCCGCGAAGCGGAACCGATCCCGCCTTTTAATCCGTAGCAAATGGTTCCGGTCCCCGCGCCTACGTCGCCCTCCGCGAAGTCCGTATCCGCGGCCTCGATGGCCTCCCGCACATGATGCGGCTGCACGGCTCTGGACGTGATCCGGCTCAAACGGCTGTCATTGCACTCACCCACGACGGGATTGATGCTGGTCACCGTCACGCCCTCCCGCCGGCAGCGGTCCACCATATACTGGACGAGCCCGTCCCAGACCAGACCTACATTCAGCGTATTCGTCAGAGCGATCGGCGTTTCCAGCGTCCCCAGCTCTCCGATCTGCACCAGACCAGCGCTTTTGCCGAACCCGTTGTGCACATAGGCCGACGCCACATATTTTCTCACAAACGCGTTGTCCGGCCCCGGCACGACGACCGTCACGCCGGTACGGTGCGCCTCATCCCGGACCGTCACATGACCTACTTTAACGCCGGGCACATCCGTGATCCGGTTGCCCGCGCCGGTCCTCATCCGTCCGACCGTGATGCCGTAATCCCTGATACGCATACCGTTTCTCCCTTTCTGTCTCCTTATAACCTGTAAACCTTGGTCCCGTAACCTTTCAGCGCCGCCTCTCCGGTCACCCACACGCCGTCATCCACGTCCATCGTTTTCCGCTTCAGCACGATCGTCTGCGGTTCGCCGCTATAATTCAACACAAACAGATACTCCTGCCCGCCGTTCCGCCTTACCGCCAGCTCGCAGCACTCCGGAGCCGAGATCACATCCGCCCAGGGGTCCGCCACGCCCGCGTATTCCAGGATCGCCTGAACCAGTTCCCTGGTAAAGACGCCGCCCAGATACAGAACGCGCCCTTTCCCATATACATGCTCCAAAAGCGCCGGCTGCCCCTCATACCAGCTCCCCGCAAAGGTTCCCAGTACCTGCGCCGACTCCGCCTCCAGCACATCATTGAACAACGGCATCGCAAACTGCCGCCCCTGCCAGATCATTTTCACTTGCTCCTCCGGACGGACCCAGGTAAATTCCCGCACATTACCGCCTGCCAACTCCCGCAGAAGCCCCGGCATCGGCTCCGCCACGCAGCGTCCGCACTCGTCCTTGTATCCGCTGCGGCAGCCGATACACAGCGTCCCGCCGGCCCGCACATACTCTTCCAGAACCTTTTTCTCATGTTCCGTCACGATGGTCCCATGAGGATAGAAAAGCAGCGGATATTTCTCCGGCGTCAGCTCCGATTCCTGGCGCTCCGACCCCAGATACACGATATCAAACGGCGTATGGGCCAGCTGCGCCCCGCAGAAGATCTCCGTCTCGCTGAAATACTGCACCCGGCCGTGCCAGTTATCCGCCTCCGCGTCAAAATTGTTGTCGTAACTCTTCACCAACCCAAACGCCGGCACATAAGAGGCCCCGGCCAGATCCGCCAGCTTCTCCACACGCTCCCGGATCCGTCGCAGTTCCTCCACCCGCCGGTTATCGCGGCTGTCATAATCCAGGATCCCGTGCCAGTAGATCTCCGTCCCCATCCGACAGGTCCTCCACCGGAAATAACTGACATAATCGGCCCCATGGGCAATGCTCTGCATGGTCCAGAGCATCATCTGCCCCGGCTTCGGCGCCGGCGCTCCCATCCGGTCGTTCCAGCCGTTGGGTCCCGACTGCTGCTCCATGATGCCGAAATGCGGGCAAATGGAACGCGTCTCCGTCAGATGGCGGGACCATTTCCGGTCATTCAGGTCCGTTGACCGCACCGGATCCTCCGTCAGAGCATAGGCAAAATCCGGATACGAATCATACGTATACGTGTCCAGGCATTCCTCCGTCATCCGGTGATTGTCCAGATGGCCGAACATGCCGTTGGTCGTGATAAAATCCCCCGGCTTTATGTATCTGCGCAAAATATCGCTCTGCAGCCTGCAGAATGAGACCGCGCTCCAGGAAACGAACCGCAGGTAGTCCAGCCGCTGGTGCGGGTTAAAGCTGTTTCCGACCGTCAGGCCCCGCGTGCGGATCTGGTCCCAGTCCGTATAATCCTGGTTCCAGAACGCCGTTCCCCAGGCCTCGTTCAGCGCCTCCAGCGTCCCGTACTTCTCTTTCAGAAAGCTGCGGAACGCTCTCTGGTCGCTCTCCGAATGGAATTCCGCCGTCTCACAGTTCAGTTCATTGTCGATCTGCCAGCCGACAATGCAGGGATGCTGTCCATAATGTTCCCCCAGCTTCTCCACGATCCGCGCCGTCAATTCCCTGTATTTCGGCGAATTATAATTATAATGCCTCCTGGCCCCATGGCCCAGCAGCACCCCGTCGGTCCGGGCGTTCAAACTCTCCGGATACCGCTGCGTCAGCCACGCAGGCGGCGTCGCGGTCGGCGTACAGAAAATGACCCGGATCCCCGCTTTCTCCGCATACCCCAGGAACCGGTCGAAAAATTCAAATGTAAATTTTCCCTCCTCCGGTTCGAACTTATTCCAGGCAAACTCCGCGATGCGAATGGTCCCCAGGCCCAGCTCTTTCATGCGCCGCAGGTCCTCCGCCCAGTAAGACTCGTCCCAATGCTCCGGATAATAGCAGACGCCCAGCTCCAGCTTCTTCCAAACGGAACCGCCTGCCGCCTGCCCCTGATCTACAGTCATATCCAAAGACTCTCCTTTCCCGTCCCAGCGATAAAATGATTTCCCATTTCGTGCACAGCCGGGCGGAACTTCATTTTTTCCCAGCCCGGCCAGCCGGTCCTAATGCTTTTTCGGCGTGATCGCGATCGCCCGCACCGGAAGCCCCGTTGCGCCCTCAATCCGCGGCCATGCGGCGATCAGCAGCGCGCCCGCCGGAGCCACCCGATCCAGATTATCCAATACCTCGATCTGCAGCTTGCCCTGGTCCAGCACATAACGCTCGCAGGCCAGATCCCCAGCCGCAGCCGCCAGCACGGAAGCGTCCGTATCCAGCGTCTCATGCCCGTTGGCCGCCGCATTCCTCACCTCATAAATATACTTCAGGGCCCCTATCGACCAGCCCGGGAAATTCTCGCTTCCGTCCTCCGCGATCCCCGACAGGGCGTTCATATCCGGCCAGTTCTTCCCCCATCCCGTATACAGCGCCACAAACGCGCCGTCCGGGATCGGCCCGTATTTCTCCTCGTAGGCCTTGATATCGTCCACCGTCACAGCGTAATGCACGTCCTTTTTCACCTGTTCCGTCACGTCAATCACGCAGAGCGGGAAGATCATATCTCTCACGCCGTACTCCTCAGAAAGCGCTTTCCCGTCCACAAAATGTCCCGGAAAATCGATGTGCGTCCCGAACTGCCCCGGGAATTTAAACGTCTGGATCAGGCAGTTCAGCATCTCATTCCCCCAGTCAAAGCAGGTCTTTCCCAGCTCCACAGACCCCTCCGGGATCCCCGCCCAGTACGGGCTGTCGTTGTTCAGGGAATGGGACAGCTCCACCCATTCGTACTCCTCCGATTTCAGTTCCTCCACCAGATTCCACAGTTTGAAGCTCATAAATATTCCTCCTCTTTTATATGATAACTTCTCGGAATCTTCAGCCCTGATTCTATAAGGCTTTCGGACCCCTATCTCAAAAAAATCACCCACTTTTT
>CANQYH010000080.1 GCA_947628025.1 uncultured Lachnospiraceae bacterium
GCAGAAGCGCTCCTCGGGCGCGGCGTCGGGACCGGCGAGCGGGTTAAAGAAGATCAAGGCATCCGCTTCTTCGGGCTCAATGATCCGGTCAAACGAATAAAAGAGCACAAGCGGTTCTTCCTCTCCCTGCGCGTAGGTCACCCGTCCGCCGTCGGTGATGTAGGGAAGTACGGTCCCGTCTTTCAGGCGGATCCCGCTGATCTTCAGGTTCAGTTCCTCCCGGCCCGCCTCCAGTTCCGGCGTCTCAAAAGACAATGAGGCTTTCACGGACACAGGCGTCAGTTCCACCCGGCAAAGCGTGACGCCGCTGTCCCCGATCTCCGCGTCCGGACGGCAGACCCTGGCCTCGGCGCGGCCGGTAAGCGGAATCGTAAATTCCCAGACGCCCGTCCGGTCCGGCGTGTAAGTTGCACGGGCGACGGTTCCCAGGTTTTCGAAGCGGACATGGAGCGTCTGATCCGTCAGACTCCCGCCAGGCGCCGGGAACAGGTACAGCACATATTCCAGCGTCCCGTTTTCGTCCGCGTACCGCTCGATCGCCCGGCCGTTCTGCGTGAACGTCACCGGCGTCCCGTCGTCATAGACCGGGGCCCCGCCGGCGCCCATGACGATCCCATTGTAAAAAGAGTAGTTTGCGTTGACCCACCCGTCTTTGGCATCCGGATCGTCGCCCAGATAAAGATCCACTTTCTCAAAATCCGGCTGCTCCCCTTCTCCCGGCGCATAACCGTCCACCGCAAACGAGATCCATGCGCAGTCCTCGGTCATGACCGCCGTCTGCGGGCGGACCGTCACCCCCGCGTCAGTCACGGCCGCAAACTCCTGTGTCCCCCCGCTCTCCCCGCCGCCGGAACCGCCGTTCCAGGAGACGGCTATGCCGCTTTCCTCCAGCATCTTCCGCTGCTCTGGGGACGCCTGCAGCTCTCCGCTCATTGAACGGCTCCACTGTCCATACACGGCCGCGGCGGCGGTGAATACCCCGGCGGCCAGCAGCGCGGCGCAGGCTGCGGCGGCCGCGGTCTTCTTTATGCGCTCTTTCCCGCGCGCAAACGGGAAACGCACGATCTTTTCGGACTGCCGGACCTGCGAAAAAGCCGCGTCCATCCTGTTCCGGACGATCTCCGGAAGTTCTACCTCTTCCTTGAAAATATTAAGTTCCTGATCTTTCATAAACGGTTCTCCTCTCTGTCGCTGAAATTTCTCTGTCTTTCTGTCTTTCGTGGGTTCATTGTTCTGTAATTTGAGCGTTGTGTGCCTTTTGTGGGGATTCCAGCGCTTTTGTGACTCCTTGTTCTTTGAGGACTCCCTGAACTTCTGATATTCCCCGATCTTTTCATACCCTCTAAGGTTTTGTTTCCCTTGAGCTTTTGGTACTCCCTGATCCTTTGATACTCCCTACGCTTTCAGTACTTTCCGTCCTTTTTACGCTCCTTTTTCAGGTTTTCCCATTCTTCGCCTCTTACCTAAAACATCCACTCCTGCTGCGGCCCATCTTTGCCCCTATTCCATTGATACCGGTAAGGCCGCTTAAAACATCCGCCCCGCCGCGATCCTTTCGCCAGACCTCAGCCCGCATCCCGATAATACTCGGCCAGCTTTTCTCGGCCCCGTTGCAGCCGCGTCTGGACCGTGCTTTTCGGGATCTGCAAAAGCGCGGCGATCTCGTCGGTCCGGTACCCCTCCGAATAATAGAGTACCATCACCGCTCGGTACTTTTCTCCCAGAGCCAAAAGCGCCTCTTTCAGTTCCAGATTCGAATGGTCCTCCACCGCCGGTTCCGCGATCTCCTCCCACTGGGTCCAGGGCCGCCGCGCGGAACGCAGATCATAGCATTTGCGGATCAGGATCCGGGTCATCCAGGTCCGGAAATACCGCACCTCCCGCAGCTCCCCAATTTTCTCCCAGCAGGTCAGGATCGTATCCTGGATCGCGTCAGCCGCGTCCTCGTCATTCATCAGGATCGCAACGGCCACCCGGTACATCTTCTTCGCATGGAGCCGCATCAGCTCGACAAACGCCTCCGGATCACCCACTTTCGCCCGGCCGGCCAACGCCTCCTGGTCTGTCTGCATTTTTATCACCCTCTGTCATTTTGCCTTTTTATACTGCTTCACGTCGCGATCGTTTTGCATTACATATATTAGACGGAAATACCGGGAGAAAAATCCCACGGTGAAAAAATTTTAATCCGCCGGATCCGCAGCATTGCCGCCGCCAGCCCCAAAAACCGAAAAACTATTGACACAATCAAAAACCGTGCCGGCATGACGGCGCAGCCTACGCCTTGACACCACAGAATCATATGAAAAGGCCGGGAATCCGTGTAAAATCCCGGAATCCCGGCCGGAAATCCGATCATCCGGATTCGGCGTATCCTCGGTTGTTCTTAACCGTATTCGTTTGATCTTTGCAAAAATACGCTTCGAGTTTTGCTTTCCAATTCACCACTATGCAGAATCCCCCGGTCCTGACATTATTCCAGGATCAGATATGCACAAATGCAAGTTCTTTCTCTAAAATGCTCTTTCTCTCTTTCCAATCCGGCATCTGCACCGTCAAAAAATCATAAAAAGCCTTTGAGTGATTCGGATAGAGGAAATGGCAGTATTCATGCATGATCACGTACTCGATACAATTTCCGGGCGCTTCCAGCAGACGCTTATTCAGCGTAATAATCCCCTTTTTGGCCAGGCAGGAGCCCCAGCGCGTGTCCATATCCCGGATCCGTAAAACAGGAAACGCCACGCCGTATTTTCTGAATATCGGATACATCCGCGTGATCATCCCGCCAAAGACATCTTTGCACTGCTGATCGAGAAACCGGTTCATCATCCGCCGTTTCTTATCCGTATCGTCAGGATCTTTTACAGAAAGAGTAATGTATACGCCGTCCCACGCAACAGACTCTTCTTCCGCCCGCAGGACCTTGAGGCGTACTCCCCGTCCCTGTATATAAAAAGTTTCGCCGCTGACATACCGTTTCGGCTGCGGCCGATACGGAACCAGTTCCCCAAACCTTTGGATCGCTTTATGGATATAGATCGATTTCCCGCATACAAAAGCGTCAATTTCATCCGCCGGAATATCTGCGCCCGCAGACACCCTGACGCTCCCGTCCCTGCGTATTCTCAAGTTCAGGTTTTTTACCGGTTTCCGCTCCAGACGGTACACGATCGTGTCCCCGCCGGAAACGACGGTCCTTATCGTAACGTCTCCCATATGCTCAGAACCTCCGCAAAGCCACGGTCTTGACATTCTCTATGACTTTATCGATCAGGTCGAATGACAGTTCCAGCCCAAGTTCTTTCTTATACGCATAGAAAAGATCATCAATATCCTGGGCGATCCGGTCGTGTATCGTAGTATTATTCGTCCAGTCTACCTGACTGTGCGACGCGACGATTTTCGTGATCTCCTCCGCCGCCCCGGCCAGGAAATCCGGCGTAAGGATCTCATTGTCCTCTCCATCAAACACTGCGGTCAAAACGCCGTAAAACGCCTGCGCATGAACATTTCCCTTGATTCTGTCAGGATAACTTACCGTACTTCTCCCGGCACGGTAATCTTCCATGATCGATCTCATCTTCGCCAGATATTCCGCTTCCGAGATCACTTTCTCCTTGTAGAGCTCTAAAGCTTCTTTGATGCGCTCCGAAAAGCTGTCGTAATACGCCGGGTTCTCATCACGCTTCGCACTGATGCTTTTCGTCATTCGGCTCGTTATGGCATCCGCTTTCGCCCGAAGCGAACCCAGTTCGTTCAGTTCCTTTTCAAAATCCTCTTTGTTCAGAATATCGATCGGTCCGGCGATCTGCTTCAGACCGGCGACTGACAGATGGGTATCCAGCAGGTTCTGCATCTGCGGCTCATATTCTTTATGATCGATCGCATCACAATAGCGGATCTTCACGCTCCGGCGGACCTTTTCAAAATAGATAAATGTATCCTGATACGTCTTTCTCTCTTCTCTCGGGATCGCGTTATAGGCTTGTTCCGCGTTCATTACAAGATGCAGCGCACGGCCATACGCGCAAAGTCTGTTATAAAAATCCTCCCGCCGTTTATCATCCGCCAGCAGAACCTCAATCGCTTCCGTATCCCCCGCATCCTCTGCCGGTTCAAACAATTCCGTCAACTGGGTATAGGAGCTTCGAAGATCCCCGACCGCCGTCATTACATCCACAACGACCCCTTTCAGATCGCCGCTGTCGAAATTCTCCAGTCCGGCTCCGCTGTACATATCCATGGCAATATCCAGATTCTGGATCAATCCCCGGTAGTCGACGATAAGGCCATAATCTTTCCCCTCGCACAGCCGGTTCGTGCGCGCGATCGCCTGAAGAAGATTGTGTTCTTTCAATTCCTTGTCGATATACAGGACCTGACAAAGCGGAGCGTCAAATCCGGTCAGAAGCTTGCTGCACACGATCAGGATATCGATCTCACCATCGCAGAATCTGTTCTTCATGGCTTCTTCATAGCGATCGGCGGAACCGTACTGTCTCATCATTCTGTTCCAATAGGCGACGACCATATGATCGGCGCTTTCGTCCATATCGCCTGCGCCCTCCCGCACATCAGGCGCTGATATAACAACCGCACAGTTCAAGTCCCCAAACTGCTCGAAGCAATCCAGATACCGCACGGCATCCCGCTTATAATTGGTCGCAAGCATCGCCTTAAATCCCGTATTCTTGTATCCATCTATAAAATGTTCGTTGATATCCAGCGCGATCCGTTTAATACGGGCATCGGTCGACGTCAGTCGGCGAATGCTGCTCCATTTTCTTCGAAGATCTTCTTTCTGCGCATCCGTCAGGCGCCGGGTCGTCTGACGGAACCACAGATCGATATTCTCCTCGTCCACTTTCTGCTCCACAAAACGGCCCTCATAGATCAGCGGAACGATCGCTCCGTCTTCCACCCCGTCAAGGATCGTATACTTATGGATCAGCTTACCGAACCTGGCCATGGTGTTCTTCTCCTGCTTCATCAGGGGCGTACCGGTAAAACCGATATAGCAGGCGTTTGGAAATACGCTGCGCATCCTGACCGACATAAGACCATAGTTGGAACGATGCCCCTCATCCACCAGCACAAATATATCCCGGGAGAGACTCTTTGTGTCCCGGCTCTCCGCGGCGCTGAATTTATTGATAACGCTGGTGATCACATCCGCTTTTTCACGGTTCACCAGTTCTACCAGATGACGCCCGCTGGCTGCCCGGGCCGGATTCAGCCTCGTATGCGCAAATGTAGCCGCAATCTGCCCGTCCAGCTCTTTCCGGTCCGTGACGATCACGACTCTGGGATGGCAGGAAGAAAGTTCCATCAGAATATACTTTGCCAGCATGACCATCGTCAAACTTTTTCCGCTTCCCTGCGTATGCCAGACCACGCCGCTCTGACGGTTTCCCTTGTCATCCGTCTCCGAAACAGTTTTTATAATTTCTTTCACCGCGAAATACTGCTGATAACGGCAGATCTTTTTCACATTCGCATCAAACAGAATAAAATACCGGATCAGTTCATAGACGCGCTCCCGGCTGAACAGGGAAATCATATCCCTGTCCTGCTCGGAGGGCATACGGTCTGTAATCAACGAGGCCAGCTTGTCCTGCAGCCAGACGCTGTCCTGCTCTTTCCAGACGCTCCAATACTTTTTCCGGGTCCCGGCCGTCGCATACATGACCGAGTTTTTGTTTGTCGCCAAAACGATCTGTGCAAACTTAAAAAGCTGCGGAACATATTCCGGCTGCTGGTTGCGGATCATCTGCTCAACCGCCTGGCCGACAGGAATCTGCGGCGCCTTGCACTCGATCACCGCAAAAGGAATCCCATTGATAAAGAGTACAAGGTCCGGCCGCACATTATGCAGCTTATCCCGGCTGTCCACCGCAAATTCCATCGTCACATGAAACACATTATTCTCCGGATGTTCCCAGTCAATATATTTTAAATTAAAGCTGAGCATCTTCCCGTCGCCGACCGCTTCCGGATAGCTTTTGCCCAACAGGAGCGCGTCATAGATCTTCTCGCTGGCGCGCACCAGCCCATCGGCCAGCGGCTCGTCCAGGTCTTCCATCGCCCTTTCGATATTGGCGAGGGAAAACTCATTTTCAGCGCCGGCATAACTATACCGGTTCAGCCGCCGAAGCTGCCCCCGCAGAATATCCCTCAATAATACGTGATACCGGCTCCCGCGCTGTTTCTCACAGTCCTCCGGCGATATATAAGTATAGCCCATCGCCTGCAGAAGCTCAACAGCCGGTCTCTGGCTGATGTTACGCTCCAAATACATATCTTTTTTATCCATATTTTTCCTCTTTTGTATATAGCTTCTGTTATTTTTTCTTCCGTATCTGTTACAAAAATGTTCTTATGTATTCCTGCAGTGTATTTATTCACCTACTCTCACGATTCCTGTCAGCAGAAGCTGCATCAGGCCTTTTTTTAGTTTTTTCATTTCGTCTAATTTACGCTGATGAAAGGTGATAAGGTCGTCGAGGTGGGTTAAAAATTCACCCACCTTTTTTTGCTCATCAATATGTGGTATCGGTATGGGCATTTGAAAGAAAACATTATCCTTAATTGAAAACCTGTCAGACCTTGCTCCTGAGTCCCCGTTAAAATTCATAAAAGAATGCCAATACTCACATTTGAAAAAATGCTCCAAGTAGGTTAAATCAATATCGTGAGGGCGGAACACGGTATAAAGTGGCGACACTACGCCTGTTCTGCCCAGTTTATTGCGATTTATCGGTCCGACAGGTGCAGATGTAGAAATGCGAGGGTTATAAACAAAATCTTCGCTCCTTACGATGTAGTATCCATTTAGGCTCTCCATTTTTGCAATGTCGTGGTCAAAAAAATCTCGTTGACTCATTATTCCAAACTCTGCGGAGTTCGTAAAAGTCTCAATATATTGTAGGTCTACATTTTTCTCAATCACCTTGTCTGCTATTTCCCCCAACTTACGCCGTTCCCAAGGATCAGTAAATCCGACAAAACGAATTTCCGGTACGTTGTTGTCATGCCTAGGAAACATCTTGTCCATATATGCTCTTTTTAGTCTTTTACTCTCATTCAGTTTCTGCTTCTGAAGTTCTATTGCATGATCCTGCGCATCAAGTATTGTAACAATCCTCTTTTGTTCCTCGATACTGGTCGGCAGGCATAAAGGAATAACATTTAAATCATCCTGATTAATTTTAGGCATACCTGTACGCATGGAACAAGCAACCGCATGTTTGTAAAATGGAAATGATAACATCAAATTAAACAAATACTTTTTATCGACGCCGTCATTAGGCTTAATCGAATAACAGTCTGCACTACATACCCCTTCAAACGTGGGAACGCAAACTTTATTTAAATTGGGACGTATTTTACTATACACGATCGAATCCGCATCAAAATAGAACTTGCCCGAAATCAGACCTAATTCTGACACTTCTTTTGTATCAAATACCTGCCCTGTATCCTTTTCAATGTTATCCGGCCCGATATGCTGCATATGAATATAAGGTTCTTTTCTTGGATCAACAAGTCCAGAAGATATCTTTCCCAGTTCAGAGAAAGTAGTTTTATACCACTCTAAAGGAATGATATCGTCTCCATCTCTTTTGTACCCCTCCGGCACCTCGCCGCGCCGGATCTTCTCGATTCTTTCTCTGATTTTATCGTTCATAGTCCTATCCCCTCAGCCGTTTCATTTCTTCTGTCAATCCATCCAGATCCGCCGCTTCCACGCTGCGGCGGTGCGCATCGTATTTCTCATACTCCGCCACAGCCAGTGCCTCCGCCACTTCCCGCTTCACCGTTCCGAAATTCTGCAGGACTTCCCGGCCGTTAAACTGCAAGAACCGATCCAGCTTGTCCTCCCAATCAGACATGTGCATAACGTGATGCTGTTGGGCCTGCAGTTCCGCGTAATCCAGATACATATTAACGATCCGGTTCAAGGTGCTGATCTCTTCCTTTGTCATATAGTTCTTCGCAACCGTCACGTCGTCTTTGCGAACTTTCGCGCCTTTAAAAGAAGTGAGACCCATATTATCCCTGGAAGCATCCGCGCGGGCCGCGATAATCTCCGGAGCCGTATGACCGGTCGCCGCATATTCCAGCTTATTCTGTACCGACTTGAAAAACAGCTGCGCGGCGTTACTCTGACTGTCATAGTCGACAGACAGAGCAAATATCTCCTTTACTTTCTGGTAGACCCGCTTCTCGCTGGCACGGATATCACGGATTCGCTCCAGCAGTTCGTCAAAATAGTCCGCGCCAAACTCTTTCGGATTTTTCAGCCGTTCATCGTTAAGCACAAATCCCTTTTTCATGTACTCCGTCAGAACATTCGTCGCCCACCGGCGAAAATGAATGCCGACATTGCTGCGGACACGGTAGCCGACCGCAAGGATCATATCTAAATTATAGTGCCGAATCTCCCTGCTCACCTGACGTTTTCCTTCCGTTTGAACTATCCGGAAATTCCGGATAGTTCGATCTTCCTCCAGTTCTCTTTCTTCATAGATATTAATAATATGCTCATTGATCGTCCGGACATCGACCTGATACAGTTCTGCCATAACTCGCTGAGGCATCCAAACGGTTTCACCATCAAATAAAACATCTATTTTGGTATCGCCTTTTTCATTCTGATAAATCAGTATTTTCCCGGTATTAGCCAGTTCACCGCTCATAAGCCCAGTTCCTCCAGATATTGATCGATCTGTGCCTGCACCTGCGCCAGTTCCGCCTCTATAGCGGCGATATTCTGCCTCACTTCGTCAATATCGACCGGTTCTTCTTCCTCGAACGTGTCCACGTACCGCGGAATATTCAGATTATAGTCATTCCTGCTGATCTCGTCGCGGGAAGCGCGGTAACTGTACTTATCGACTTTTGCTTCCCTTGCTTCATAGGTACTGACGATCCGCAGAATATCGCTGTCGCGCAGAATATTCTGATTCTTGCCTTTTTCATAATTACCCTCTCCGGACGCATCGATAAAAAGGACGTCATCCCTTATGCGGTTCTTTTTGAATACGAGAATACAGGCCGGAATCCCCGTACCGTAGAACAGGTTCGATGGCAGGCCGATCACGGCATCCAGAAGATTCATCTCGATCAGCTTCCTCCGTATCTTCCCCTCGCTGGCGCCGCGGAACAGAACGCCGTGCGGGAGGACTACCGCCATCCGGCCGTTCTCGGCGTCCAGGCTGTGGAGCATATGCAGCACAAACGCGTAGTCTCCTTTGGAAGACGGAGGAACGCCCCAGTCGAATCGTTTCCACCGGTCCAGGGTCGCCTCCATCTTTTCCTGCTTCTTCTCCCTGCTGCCAAGATTCGCCTCCGACAGAAAGCCGCTGTCCCATTTGTCGAGACTAAACGGCGGATTCGCAACCACCACCTGGAATTTCATCAGCTTATCATCCTCGATATTCTGCGGATTGGAAAGGGTATCTCCCTGCCATATGCGCGCGTCGTCCACGCCGTGAAGAAACATATTCATCGTACAGAGAGCCCAGGTCTGAGCGTTCAGCTCCTGCCCGTAGACAGCCGCTTTCCCGCCCGGCACTTTCTTATACGCTTTCAGGAGCAGACCGCCGCTTCCGCATGTCGGATCATAAATACGGTCATTCTCCCCGGGCTTCACCAGGACCGCGATCAATTCGGACACCTGGCTCGGGGTGAAGAATTCCCCGCCTTTCTTGCCGGCATCGGAAGCAAAATTGGCGATCATATACTCGTAAGCGTCCCCGATAATATCGGCCGAATCCAGCTGACTGGGCCGCAGATCCAGATCATGAAAATCCTCCAGCAGATTGCGAAGCGTCGTATTTTTCTCTTTCACATCCCCAAAATCCACCTGTGAATTGAAATCGATCGCACGGAAAACATTGCGGAGTTTTCCGCTGTTATGCTCCTCAATATGAGATAACGCCACATTGATCTTCTGTCCGATCTCGGGATCGTTCCTCTTCTCATACAGGAAATCAAAATTGGATGTCTCGTCAACCGCAAAGCGCTCCCTGCCCATAGCGCGTTCCACCCGCCGCTCGTCGCCCTCGTACTGCTCCCTGTAATGAGCCCGCTTTTCTTTCGTGACGTCGCTTAAATATTTCACAAACAGCATCGACAAGATGTAATCCTTGTATCGGGAACTGTCGATCTTCCCCCGGAAACTGTCACAGGCTTTCCACAGCGCGCGCTGAATATCATTCTTCGTGGTCATTCTCCATTACCTCTCTTTTCTTTCTGTATATCTCCTGAATCAGCAGTTCATAATACCGTTCTTTTGTATCGGCCAGCCGCCGGAACAGGGCCGCCTCTCTCATCGCCAGAAGATTCAAACCGGCAATCTGCCTTTGATCTGCAACCGGCAGCGGGACCATCTCAAATTCCGTAAAGTACTTCGCCTTGATCGCCCCAAGCATATTGCTGCCCGTATTCTCATAAATCTGCCGTTTCACCTCCGGCCTGTTAAGCAGCCAGAAAAGATATTCCGGCAGAATCTCACTGCCGTCACATCTTATAATAACAAAATTCGAAGATACGACAGCTCCCGCGGTACTACTGTCGATCAGGACCGCCGTATACGGCGAACTCAGCCGGACGATCACATCTCCTGCCTGGGTCAGATATTCCTGCGAAAGCCGTTCGGACGCATCGTAAAAGTCCAGCTGTTCCGGGTCAATATGCCCATCGGGCCGAATGGACCGCAGATTTAACAAGGGATAGCGTATCCCGGACGGTTCCCTCGCCAGCTTGCGGGAAAGCACCAGTCCGCTGCGCACAGAAGCCGAATCTCCCAATCTCATCCTTTCACCTCATCTGTCACATAAAAATAGCCTTGCTTCGCCAAATCGTTTATATGGCTTGTATATATCATAAAACATGCGTTCGAATTTGTCAATATTTTTTGTCATGATTAAAAAATAACACCAGAAATAGATCCGTTTCATAAAACAGATTCCCGTCTATGGAAGCAATTCAGGAACCATAAATCGCGAAAAACCATAAAAAAACAGGGCAGGAAATCTCCTCTCCCGCCCTGTTTCGATTTTCACAATACGCGCCGCTTCGCCCAAGCGCCGCTTTCAGGCCTCACCCGTTCAGCCTCGCTTCCAAAAGCTCTTTCATCTCTCCCAGCGAATCGTAAACCGCGTCCGGCTTCACGTCGGACCGCTCCAGATCCTCCGGCTTCGTCTCGCCGGACAGCACCAGAAATCCCCTGGCGCCGTGATTGACGCCGGTCGCCACGTCCGTATAGAGGCGGTCGCCGACAAACGCCACCCGCTCCCGCTCCTCGCCGGTGTGCAGGAGCACCATATCCACGGTCTCCTTAAAGGGCTTGCCCAGGTACCGGGGCTTTACGCCCGTGGACAATGTGATCGCCGCGCAGAACGAGCCGCAGTCGGGGATAAAGCCCTCCGCCGTGGGGCAGTTAATATCCAGATGGGTCGCCAGAAAAATGGAACCCTCGCGGATAAACGTGCAGGCGCGCTCCAGCTTTTCATAGGTCAGCGTCGTATCAAAACCGACGACCACGATCTCCGGCCGCGGTTCTCCTTTTTCCCAGAGGCGGATCCCCTCCTCGCGGAAGCTCTCCTCCAGCGCCGG
>CANQYH010000081.1 GCA_947628025.1 uncultured Lachnospiraceae bacterium
GGAAGTGCCGGAGGCGGCGCGCAGGCTGATGGAGGCGTTCTGGCCGGGACCCTTGACGATGATCTTTGCGAAAAGCAGGATCGTACCTTATGGGACGACGGGAGGACTGGAAACGGTGGCGGTGCGGATGCCCAGCGACCGGATCGCGAACCGGCTGATCGCGCTGGCGGGAGTGCCGGTAGCTGCGCCCAGCGCCAATACGTCGGGGCGGCCCAGCCCGACGGCGGCGGATCATGTGATACAGGATATGAACGGAAAGATCGAGATGATATTGGACGGCGGACCGGTGGGGATCGGCGTGGAGTCTACGATCGTGGATGTGACCGGGCCGGTGCCGGTGCTGCTGCGTCCAGGCGCGGTGACGATGGAGATGCTGCGGGATGCGGTGGGCCGGGTGGAGATCGATCCGGCGATCGTGGGTCCTATGGCGGTGGATGCAAAGCCGAAAGCGCCGGGGATGAAATACCGGCATTACGCGCCGAAAGCCAATTTGATCCTGGTGGAGGAGCGGAAAGCACCGGGGCCGAATCCTCGTGCGGAGAAAGACCGCGCTGCGATGGAAACGGATTCTGACGGTGAGGGACGGTTCGTGCCGGAACTGCTTCCTGCGGCGGGAGAGGAATGCAGACCGAGATTGACCCCGGATATGGAAAGCGCCGGGGAAGACGCCTGCCGGGATCGGGCAGTCAGCCCTGCCGTTGTCGCCGGGATCAACCGGCTGGCGCAGCGGGATACGGCGGCCGGAAAGCGCGTCGGGATCCTTTGCACCGACGAAACGAAAGATGCTTACTCTTGCGGTATCGTCCGCAGCGCAGGTATGCGCAGGCAGGAGGAGACCATTGCCCACAGCCTGTTCGCGGTGCTGCGGGAGTTCGACGATCTGGCGGCGGACGTCATCTATTCGGAAAGTTTTGCCAGGGATCATCTGGGACAGGCGATCATGAACCGTTTGACGAAAGCGGCCGGTTACCAGATCATTTACGTCGATGAGAAAGGAGAAGCGCAGCATGGCGGAGAATAAAAAGCGAACCGATTATATTTCATGGGACGAATATTTTATGGGCGTGGCGGAATTGTCCGGGAAACGCTCCAAAGATCCCAGTACCCAGGTAGGCTGCTGCATCGTCAGCGCGGACAATAAAATCCTTTCCATGGGCTACAATGGGTTCCCGATGGGCTGTTCGGATGATGAGTTCCCCTGGAGTAAGGACAATTCGGAGGAGGATCCCTATAACGCCAAATATTTGTATGTGACCCACAGCGAGCTGAACGCGATCCTGAACTATCGGGGCGGCAGCCTGGAGGGAAGCAAGATGTATGTGACGCTGTTTCCCTGCAATGAGTGCGCCAAGGCGATCATTCAGGCGGGGATCAAGACGATCATTTATGCGGACGATAAATATGCCGGGACTCCCGGAGTGCGCGCGTCCAAGCGGATGCTGAACGCGGCGGGTGTCCGGTATTATCAATATGAAGCGACGGGCCGGGTCGTGAAGATCCAGGTCTGAAAGGTGCGGCGCGGATAAACGCCGTTGGAGGAATGGAGAAAGGGTATGCTGCCGAATTCTTATGTGGCGGTCGATGTCGAGACTACCGGTCTGGATCCGAAGACGGATAAGATCATCGAAATCGCCGCGGTGAAAGCGCTGGACGGCCGGGTCGTGGAGGAGAAAGCCACTCTGGTAAATCCGGGCCGGGAGCTGCCGGGAGAGATATGCAGGCTGACCGGCATCAGCGACGAGATGCTGAAAGACGCGCCGGACATCGGGAGCGTCATTGGGGAATACGTGGGATTTTGCGAGGGGCTGCCGATCCTGGGACACAATATCCGCTTTGATCACAGTTTTTTGAAGCGGGCGGCGGTCAACCATGATCTGCTTTTCGATAAGCAGGGATTCGATACGCTGAAGCTGTGCCGCAGGTATATGCCCAGAGAGATGAGCAAAAGTCTGGGTTCGGCCTGTGCGTACTATCAGGTTCCGCTGAATACGGCCCATCGCGCTCTGGGGGATGCCAGAGCCGCTCATGAATTGTATCAGACTTTGAAACAACGGTACGGGGAGCAGGAACCGGAGGCATTTGTACCGTTTGACCTGATATACAGGACGAAAAAGGAGCAGCCGGCGACAAAAAGACAAAAAGAAGTCTTGCAGGAATTGATAAAATATCATAAAATAAATCTAACTGTGCAGATAGAGACATTATCCAGAAACGAAGTTTCTCGATTGACGGATAAAATCATATCTCAGTACGGAAGAATAGTAAAGAGGTGAGTACATTGTTCGATTTTAATAATAAAAAGACGAAAAAGATCGTATCGTCCATTATCGTGATCCTGCTGGTGCTGGCGATGGTGGCTCCTATGGTGCTTGGGTCTTTGCGTTTCTGAGACGGTTTGTAAACGAGAGAGAAGAGAATAAAAGCTGCGGGGTTGAGGAAAGATTATGAAAAAAACGGTGAGGATAGCGGGGCTGGCCGTCGTTTTATGCGGTTTGCTTTTGTGCGCTCCGCCGGACAGTCTGGCGGCGATCCCGAAAGGTCTGTCTGTGGGCGGGCAGGAGCTGGGCGGACTGGAACCGGAAGAGGCCCGGCAGAAGATCGAGGATTATGTGGCTTCGATGGCTGCGCAGACGGTGACCCTGGAAGTAGCCGGATATGAGATCCAGACGACCGCCGCGGAGCTTGGTTTCAGCTGGCAGAACCCGGACGTCGTGACGGAGGTGACGGCGGGCTACGACGAGGGCAATGTGATCGAACGTTATATCCGGGAAAAAGACCTGGAGATGTCGCCGGTAGACGCGGAGCTGGAGTTTGTGATCGACAGCGACGTGGTCGATGATTTCGTGAACAGAAAGTGCCGGCCGCTGATCGGTGGGCCGGTAGACGGAAGCATCACCCGGGTGGACGGCGAATTTGTCATAACGCCCTCGGAGGACGGGCTGGTCGTGGATATGGGAACGACCGGAGACCGTCTGGACCGGGCGCTGGCTCAAGGGCTGACGGAGCCGGTGGTAGTGGAAGCGGAGGTGACCGTTTCCCGGCCGGAGATCACGACGGAGATGCTGGCTACGATTCAGGATGTGCTGGGGACGTATACGACGAATTATAATCCCGGCAATAAGAGCCGGGTGACGAACCTGTCGGTGGCCACTGAGAAGATCAACGGGGCTCTGCTGATGCCGGGAGAGATGCTTTCCGGATACGAATGTATGGCGCCGCTGACAGCGGAAAACGGTTATATGGACGGCCCCTCGATTGAAAACGGACGTATCGTGGATTCGATCGGCGGGGGCGTCTGCCAGGTGACGAGCACGCTTTACAATGCGGCGCTTTTCGCGGAGCTGGATATTACGCAGCGGCAGAATCATTCGATGGTCGTGGCGTATGTTCCGCCTGCGATGGATTCCGCGATCGCGGGTACTTATAAAGATATTAAGTTTGTCAATCCCTACGATACGCCGATCTATATAGAGGGCGTGATGGAAAACGGCGTGCTGACCTTTACGATCTACGGGAAAGAGACGCGGCCGGCGAACCGTACTTTGAAATTTGTATCGGAGAGTCTGGGGACGATCGAATTGCCGCCGGTGTATCAGACCGACCCGTCGCTGGCTCCCGGCCAGCAGGTGCTGGTCGAGGCGGGCCACAGCGGGATGCGGGCGCGGCTCTGGAAATATGTGTACGAAGACGGCAAGCAGGTGGAAAAGAAGATTCTCCATACGGATGAATATACCGCTTCCGCGGCAGTGTATCGGGTAGGGCCGTCAGAGACGGCGGAGGTGTCCGCGGATCCGGCGCAGGAGACGAGCGGCGGGACGGAAACTGGTTCGGAAGAGGCGGCGGCCAACGAGACGGAAGCTGGTTCGGAGGAAACGGCGGCCGATGAGGCTGGGACTGTTCCGGAGGAGAACACGGCGGATGCGCCGCAGAACGAGGACGGAGAAGACCTGGCGCAGGCGGAAAGCGCCGCCGGAGAAACGACGGGGGCCGGCGTGCCGGAGGAAACGGGAACCGGGGAAGACACCGGAGCCGGGGTACCGCCGGAAACGGAGGGAGAACGTTCGGCAGAAGCTGCGGCCGCGGAAACGACCGGCGGAGAGCAGGATCCGGAGACGACAGCCGCGGCAGAGACGGAAGCTGCGGCCGCGGAAACAGGACCTGCCGCAGCGGAGACAGTTTCCGCAGAGACGGAACCGGCCGCGGCAGAAATGGAATCTCCTGCCGCATAGGCGGGATATGCTGAAGCATAGACAGAGCCGGCCGCAGCGGTGATAGGATATGGTTCATGGCGGCAATGGAAACCATACGGCTGGAGTTTACGGGGACATGATGAAGAGCCGATGGGAAGCCGGGGACTCTCGTAAGAGTATAAAAGGATTTCGGAAAGCGTTGGCGCGAGGCGGAACTGCCGCAGCGTAGCGGCGAATATCCGGCCAGAGAAAAGGAACTGCAGTACCGCGGACCTCCGGATCGATTTCCGGGCAGCGAGGCAAAGAATGATGAGACGGATCGAACGGAAAAATCGGGGCGGATTCCTGCCGGGACAGGAACTGGTCATAGCCGGGTATGCCGGATGGGAGGGCTCCAGCCGGATCGCCCTGCTGCGGGCCGGGGAGCTGAGCCGCTGGTTTTCGGACGGATTTATCAGAGAACAGCAGCAGGCATATACGGAGGCGGACCGCGGCGTATGCGATTGGGAGGCCCTGGGCGCCTCCGAATGGGAAGAAGCGGGAGAGGGCGGTGTCTATACCGCCCTTTGGACACTCTCCGGAGCCCACGGACGGGGTTTTTGTGTGGATCTGCGGCGTATTCCGGTGAAGCAGGGGACCATAGAGATCTGCGAGCGCTATGGTCTGAACCCCTACCGGCTGCTTTCCGGCGGCTGTACGGTATTGGCCGCGGATCATGGCTTCTTGCTGACGGAACGGCTGCGGCAGCAGGGGGTACCGGCCCGGACGGTCGGCTATGTGCGGCCGGATATCGTGCGGGAGGTCGTCTGCGGAGAGACGCGCGGTTTTATGGAACGGCCGCGGGAGGATGAATTGTATAAAATAACAGGTCCCCGCGATCTGAAGCAGGAGGAATAAAGAAATGAGAGAAAAGATTTTAACCATTCTGGAAAAAAATGCGCGGATCGATATCCGGGATCTGGCGGTCTTGCTGGGTGAAAGCGAAGTGGCCGTGGCCAATGAGATCGCGCAGATGGAGAAAGAGCATATCATTTGCGGGTACCATACGCTGATCAACTGGGACAATACCTCCCAGGAAAAGGTGATGGCTCTGATCGAGGTGAAAGTGACGCCCCAGAGAGGCATGGGCTTTGATAAGATCGCCGAGCGGATCTATCAGTACAGCGAGGTCAGCGCGGTATATCTGATGTCCGGCGCTTATGATTTTACCGTATTTATCGAGGGAAAGACCATGAAAGAGGTCGCGCTGTTCGTATCCAGCAAACTGTCGACGTTGGATTCCGTGCTGAGCACCGCGACGCATTTTGTATTGAAGAAATACAAAGACCACGGGACGGCGCTGGTGGAGGAGATTCATGACGAAAGGATGCTGGTGACTCCATGAGAAGCCCATTATCAGAGACGATCGTACAGATCGAACCCTCCGGCATCCGCAAATTTTTCGATATCGTCAGCGAGATGAAAGACGCGATCTCCCTGGGTGTGGGCGAGCCGGATTTCGATACGCCGTGGCATGTGCGGGAGGAGGGGATCTATTCCCTGGAAAAAGGCCGGACCGTCTATACCGCCAACGCGGGCCTGAAAGAACTGCGCCAGGAGATCTGCAACTACCTGTACCGCCGTTATCATATGTCCTACCGGCCGGAGTCGGAGATTCTGGTGACCGTGGGCGGCAGCGAGGCCATCGATATCGCCCTGCGCGCCATGCTGGATCCCGGCGACGAGGTGCTGATCCCGCAGCCCTGCTTTGTTTCCTATGTGCCATGTACGATCCTGGCCGGAGGTAAGCCGGTCCCGATCGAACTGGAAGAAAAGGATCAATTTAAATTGACGCCGGAAAAGCTGCTGGAGAAGATCACGGACAAGAGCAAGATCCTGATCATGCCGTTCCCGAATAATCCTACCGGAGCGGTCATGCGGCGGGAAGAGCTGGAAAAGATCGCGCGGATCGTGATAGAAAAGGATCTGTTCGTGATATCGGACGAGATCTACTGCGAGCTGACGTTCGGGGAAGAGCGCCATGTGTCGATCGCATCTCTGCCGGGGATGAAAGAACGGACCGTGCTGATCAACGGGTTCTCCAAGTCTTACGCGATGACCGGCTGGCGGCTCGGATACGCGGCTGCTCCTAAGGTGATCCTGGCGCAGATGCTGAAGATCCATCAATTTGCGATCATGTGCGCCCCGTCGACCAGCCAGTATGCCGCCATTGCCGCGCTTCGGGACGGCGACGGCGATGTGGAGATGATGCGGGAATCTTACGACCAGAGGCGGCGTTACGTGCTGCATGCGTTTGCGGAAATGGGGCTTTCATGCTTTGAGCCGGAAGGGGCTTTCTATGCGTTCCCCAGCGTGAAGCGCTTCGGGATGTCGTCGGATGAATTTGCCAACCGGTTCCTGCAGGAGGAAAAGGTGGCCGTGGTGCCGGGCAGCGCGTTCGGGGCCTGCGGCGACGGGTACCTGCGGGTTTCCTACGCCTATTCGCTCAAAAGTCTGAAAGAAGCCCTCGGGCGGATGGCCCGGTTCGTCGCGCGGCTGGATGGAGAGCGGGCGGGCCAGTGAAACGGCGGCGCGGGTGCGCGGAAAGGAGAACCCTGTGAATATCGTGCTTCTGGAGCCGGAGATGCCGGCCAATACGGGAAACATAGGCCGTACCTGCGTGGCGACGGATACCAGGCTCCATCTGATCCGGCCGTTGGGGTTCCGGCTCAATGAGAAGATGCTGAAACGGGCCGGACTGGATTATTGGGACAAACTGGACGTGACGGTTTATGACGATTACGAGGATTTCCTGGCCCGCAATCCCGGCGCGAAGATTTATATGGCGACAACGAAAGCCCGCCGGGTCTATACGGACGTCCGCTATGAGCCGGACTGCTATCTGATGTTTGGCAAAGAAAGCGCCGGCATTCCGGAAGAATTACTGCTGGAGAACCAAGCGAACTGCGTCCGCATCCCCATGTGGGGCGATATCCGTTCGCTGAACCTGTCGAATGCGGTGTCGATCGTCCTTTATGAGGCGCTCCGCCAGAACGGATTTGAGCGGATGACGCTGCAGGGCGAGCTGCACCGGCTCCATTGGGCGGAGGAGGCAGGCGGTGAATAAGTCTGTGATCCGGGATGTCCTGTCGGGAAGTTCCATAAGCATACGGGTGCAGATTAAATTATGGCTTCTTATTAAAAGCCGGCTATAATATCCGAAAATTTCAAAAATAATTTGTAAAAGTTTTATAATTTTCTCCCACAAGCCAGTGGTAGAACTGGAATTTATGTGGTATAATCTAGAACGATAAATCCCCAGCGGGTTGTCGGACAGTTCGCGCCGGAAACGGCAGGGGGGCGTCCGCCGGGACAGGCGGTATGCGAATGGCGGGATATAGGCCGGGAGCGTACTTTTTGGCTGGTTGTCAGGAGCGGCGGAGCAGGCCGGACGGAGCGTTTTGTCATGAAAAAATCCCTGAGATCAGGGAATCGAGAAAGGAGCAGAGGTTATGAAACGGTATGTATGCGTAGTGTGCGGTTATGTGTATGATCCGGAAGAGGGAGATCCGGAAAACGGGATCGAGCCCGGAACCGAGTTTGAAGATCTTCCGGAAGACTGGGTATGCCCGATCTGTTATGTAGGCAAGGACCAGTTTGAAGAGGAATGATAGAGTGGACCAGGTGAAATGCCCCGCGGCCGCCGGTGAAGATCCGAAGATCTGTCGCCGGAGCCGCGGGGCATTTTAGTTGCTGGAAAGATTGCTTCCCCATCCTGGATTGCGCGTTGTTTGCCCAAAGGATTGAAAACGTTTTCCGTGCTGCCATAAAAGGCGTTCTTTCTATTAGATTGTCAGTTGTCTGCCTAAAAGATCCGAACCACGTTCCGCACAGCTTTTATAAATGAGGACGAGGGGCTGGCCGCCCCCCGGCTTTAGATACAGATCATATGATAAGGGATCTGGTTGGCTGTCAGCATCTGGGCCTCCCGCTGGTGGCAGGTGAAGATGATGATCTGCCCTTTATAGGCGGAGGTCAGCCATTTCAGCGCGCTCTTCATCCGGTCGTCGTCGTAAAGCACGAAGCTGTCGTCAAAGATCAGCGGCATGTCTTCTTTTTCACCCTGGATCAGCCTAGCGGCGGCCAGGCGTAGCGCCAGATAGATCTGGTCCATGGTGCCGCTGGAGACCTGTTCGATGGGCACCAACTTGGTCCGCGTATTCATAAACGCGTTTAGATTCTCGTCGATGCTCATGCTGGTATAGACGCCCCCGGTGATGTGGCTGATCAGATCCGACGCCGTTTTGTTCAGGTATAGTCCGAATGAGTTGCGGATAGAGGCCGAAAGCTCCGTCAGCGTTTCCTGAGCCAGGTCGATGGCGGCCAGTTCCTGGGAGATGCGCTGGTTTTCCGCCAGGGATACTTTCAGGACTTCCATCTGATCCTTATAGTTGGACAGCAGCTCCAGCTTTTTCTCCAGTTCCCACTGGCTTTTTTGCTGTTTTTCAATGATCTCGCTGCATTCATTCTGCTTCTGGTGCAGGGCCGTGATCTCTTCCTCCAGCCGCTGCAGGGCCGCGTCCGCTTCGATGGTCGAATCGTAAATACGCCGGAATTCGGTCATCCGGGCCTTAAACGCCTGCAGCGCCTGCTCGGACAGATCGGTATCGCCCAAATGCCGGTGAAATGTTTCCTGCAGCGCCTGGCCGGACAAAAGCAGCTCCCGCTGCAGGCTCTTGGTCCCTGAATACAGGACCGAGCCGGCGATACAGAATATGACCGCGATCAGCTCCGTGATCAGGGCCATAACGGAGGTGCCGGCATCCAGATTCTGTAAAAACGGGATCCATCCGTCCATTCGGTAGATCACGATCGCGCCGATCGTAAGGAGAACGGCCGTCGCGAAGAAAAGTCCGGTCAGCAGTTTGCGGGATTTCTGGCGGCTGGCGGCGTAGATCTCCCGGTAACTGTTATAGATGGACTCGGTCTGCCGTTCATATTGGTCGATGGAATTTCGATCCTTGAACTGGTTCTGTTCCAGGATCTGCCTCCCTCTGGCGGCTTTCTGGATCAGTTCCTCTTTTTCGCCGTGCTTTTTTTCGATCTGGGCGCGGGTGTCGGTCCGCAGTTTCTGGTAAGTAGGAAGCTGGTTTTCGTATTCCGGACCGGTGATATCCTTTTCCAGCGTTTTGATCTCGCCCATCAGCGCCGTATAAGAGCGGGCGGCGTCCGGGATCAGCTGGCTCTCCATCTCTTTTTTCTGCGCTTTCAGGAACGCGGAGGCCTTGGTGATGTTCAGCGCCATATTGCCGGAGGTGTTCATATTGGCAATATAATTCTTTAATTCTGTCACCATGCCCCCGTCGGTGGCGCTTTTCAGCTGGCCGATGCTGATGGTGTTATTGTAGGCCGTTTCCGTCAGACCGCCCAGCAGTTCGTCCATAAAGGCCTTGGTGGCTTCCTGTTCCTGGCCCAGAGTCTCGTCGATGATATGCAGTTCTTTTTTGTCCTTACGGAAGCAGCGCTCGATCCGGTAGACATGGCCGCCGTGCTCCAGGCGCAGGGAACCCTCATAGGTTCCGCTGTTTTCCCAGGGCTCGTACTGATTATACAGATCTTTTCGGGCGGCCCGCCCTCTCTGGGGCTGCAGTCCGAACAGCATACAGCGGATAAAGGTATGGATCGTGGATTTACCGGCTTCGTTTTTCCCGTAGACCACATTGACTCCGTCCTCAAAAGAGATGCTGCGGTCATGGAATTTCCCAAAGCCCTTTATCTGAAGTTCCAGGAATTTCATGGGTCAGCTCCTTTCGTCGGTGGTGCGCAGCAGCGCGTTAATGCCATAGTAGAGCGCTTTTTTCTCTACGGGACTGGGATCGGGCTTATCCAGGGCGCGGATATAAAATCCGATCATGTCGCTGGGATGCTCGGCAAACAGGGCGCTGAAATCGTATTGCGGCTCCGATTCGTCGATCAGCTCTGCGATCCGGTATTTGGAGAGCAGATTCTCCACGTCGAATTCTACGTCCGGGTCCCGCATACCGCGGATGCGGAACCGGTAAATATGGTGCGCGCCCCGCTTTTCCATTTCCTGGGCGATCTTCAGCTCCAGTTCTACGTTGGTGGTGCGCGGCGTGATATTGACGATCAACGATATGTACTGAGCTCGTTGTATCTTGGACGGGGAGTCCGAATTTTTCAGCGAAAAACTCGGAAAAGTTACCCTCAACAGACTCTTGTCGGATATTTCGGGTTCGGATTTCTATACCTGGTACCACGAGAACGTACAGACTCTTATCAACTTTATGTTGCTGGTAAGTTTCAGAGACATAAACGCTCTCGATTTGGAATTGCTTATAACCGTTGACGAAAACAACGTCATCCAATCCATCGAGTTGGCAATCTGTTACGGCGGACACGCCAAAGCCTTCGACGAAGGCGATGAAGAACAGGATTTGACGGGCAAATTCTCGTTGTTAAAATTTACAGCCCGCGCTTAACAGGCGTTGCAGGCTCCAAACCAAGATTTTTATTCGGCGGTAAAGACGGCCGATGCCTCTACTCAAAGGAGAGTAAAATCTCCTCCTCAAACGGAAAAAGACGATCTTCGGGTCGTCTTTTTTCGAATACTCGATTTTACTGAGCCGAATATACTTATTTCAAAATAAACATTATTATCGATAAAGTTGAATTTATGCCAAACTTATAAACTGTTTATTATAATGATTTTTCAAATTGACATATTGTTATATATATTTATTGTGTAAATTGACATTTCAAAATTAAAAAGGTAAATTTTCAATATCGATAGGCTTTTATTTATATTGTCAATTCAAACAGTTGACTTTTGTTTTTCAAAGATATATAATCAACTTATCCATACAAAAAGGAGAAAAGAAATGAAACGTTTGATCAAGATATTGTCCGTAACGACAATATGCCTTTTATTGGTTTTCGGTTGTTTCGCTTGCAACGGTCACGTACATACCTTTGACAAAGACACTTGGGCAAGCAACGAAACCACTCATTGGCATCCCGCTACCTGCGGCCACGATACCGAGAAGGGTTCGCCTGCGGCGCACACCTTCGTCGGCAACACCTGCTCCGTCTGCGGATACACCAAGACGGTCGAAAAGACCGCGAAGGTGGACGATAAGGTGTTGGCTGCCGGCGAACAGGTCGAAGTTGGCCAGACGATCA
>CANQYH010000082.1 GCA_947628025.1 uncultured Lachnospiraceae bacterium
TAAAAGCGTCGTCTTGCCGGCGTTCGGCGGGGATACGATCATGCCGCGCTGTCCCTTGCCGATGGGCGCCAGCAGATCCAGCACGCGCATGGCGGTGGAATTGGGCCGGCCGGGCGTTTCCATATGAAGTCGTTCCGTCGGAAAGATCGGCGTCAGCTTCTCAAAGCTGGGTCGATTCTCGATCACAGAAGGTGGATAGCCATTGATGCTTCTTATATATAATAACGCCGCGAATTTCTCCGAGGCCGTCTTGATGCGACGGTTCCCCACCAGGATATCGCCGGTCTTCATGTTGAAACGCCGGATCTGGGACGGAGCCACGTAAACGTCGTTCTCACCAGGCAGGAAGTTCTCACAGCGGATAAAGCCGAAACCGTCCGGCATGACCTCCAGGATGCCGTTCGCTTCGATGCCGCTGTCCAGCTCCGCAATATCCTGGGCCGTCTGATCCGGGAACTGCGCCTGGATCTGGGGCGTGATGCTGGAAACAGGCACCTTGGAGCCCTCGGTCCTGGGCTGCTCCGGCTGCAGACTCTCCTGCGGTTGCTGCACGGGGCGTATCTCGCTCCTGCCGGCCTGCGCCGCATTATCGCCGTTTGCGGTTTGGTTATTTCCGCCATTATTATTGTTTCCGCCGTTGCGGTAAACGTAAGGCTGCCTGCCATAGGCGGGGCGCCCCGCAGACACAGAACGCTGCCTGGCCTGTCCGTCATTTCGGCGGTAATTATCGTTTCGCTCCGAGGAGCGCGAACCGTCTGTATTCTCCATACGCCTAGGCGTACTGTTGGTACGGATCACGGGTTCCACCGGTCGGGCCGGTTCCGTCCGTTCTTCCGTCCCGGAAAAATCTGCCGTTTCCGCCTGTTCCGGTTCTTCCATCACTTTGGATTCCTGAACCGGTACAGGATTCGACTGCGCGGGAACTGTGCTCTTTCCTCCTGCCCCTTCCAGCTCCCTGGCTTTTTCACACAACAAATCAATCAAGTCATTTTTTCTCATGGTGCTGACGCCTTTCAGCCCCTGAGACTTGGCGATGGCTTTTAATTCCGCCAATGGCAATGTTTTCAATTTTTCCCGCATGTTTTATTCTCCTTCTTTTCGGTTCTCTTATCACCCAGGGATTCTTCTATGATTAACGAAGTCAACTAGATTCTCGAACTGTTCTCATTATAGCGTACTTTTCTTTAAAATGGAAGTGTTTTTTCACAAAAGTCCAAAATATTTGCACTTTGATCCCGATCCTGTCCTGCCTCTCTCATCTTATTCGATCAGCAGTTCTTCCACCGTGACGAATTCATAGCCCTCCTCGGACAGACAATCGACAAGTTCCAGGGCCGCCTCTACGGAAGAATCATAAATATCGTGAAGCAGGATAATGCTCCCGTTTTCCACATGATCTTTCACATAGCTCACGACCGCGTCCTTATCCTGGCTCTTCCAGTCCAGCGGATCCAAATTCCAGAGCGCCACCGTCATCGGGACCATGCACTCCAGTTCTTCGCTCCAGGAACCGTAGGGCGGGCGGATGTATTCCGGCGCGGTCCCGGTTACGGCGGCAATCTTTTGATTCGTGTATTCGATCTGCTCACACGCCTCCTCCACGCTCTCCGCCGTAAGCTGCATATGGGTCTGACTGTGATTTCCGATCAAGTGCCCCTCACGGTACATACGCAGGACCAGCTCCTCATTTCCATCAATATTCTGCCCCACCAGAAAAAAGGACGCATGTACGCCCCTTTCCTTTAGTCCGTCTAAAAGCTTCGGCGTGCAGGCCGCGCTGGGACCGTCGTCAAAGGTCAGAGCGACGGCTCCCTGAAAAGAGGGGCAGGAAATTTCCCCGCTTTCCAAGAGCCCGCGCGCATCCGCCATTGCCGCCGGTTCCGCCCTCCGCTGAAGCCGGATGTAATTCGTGCAGAAATCCGTCGTGATAAGCAGGGCCAGAAATACCCAGAACCATACCGCCATCTTTCGTCCTACAAACCATCTCCGCCTGTTCATGACCCGCCCCCCTGTTCGTTCCATCATAAACAGGATATGCAGCCGCCAAAAAAGATAGAACCAAAAGAGAAAAATTCTGCCTCAAGCCAGAACCGCGTCGTAAGCCGCAGCCATGCCGTTTTCTTCGATCAGATCGTACCACCGCTGTACTTCCGGCAGCAGATCGCTCAGATCCTGCCCCCAGTACGCGTCTTTTTTCAATATATCAGCCACGGAAGCGCCTTTCATGAATCTCACGATCTCCTCGCCGTCGTTGGCCGCGTCGGTACGGTAAAAGGCGATCAGGGCCGCCAGCGAAAACGTCAGCCCTTTCGGATATGCCCCAAACTGCTCTTTATATTCCAGTATCGTCGGCAAAACTCTGGCCTTAAATTTGGAAACGGAGTTCAGCGCGATCGAAAGCAGCAGATGGCGGATGAACGGATTGGAGAACCGCTCCAGAACCGCTTCTCCAAACTGCCGGTTCTCCTGCGTATCCCCGATCGTGGGGATGATCTCCTCAAAAATGCACTTTTTCAGAAGCGCGGAAACCCTCGCGTCCTTCAGGCATTCTCCAACAGTCTCCAGACCATACAGATGCGCGCCCAGCACCATGGACGTATGGGCCCCGTTCAGGATGCGGACCTTTCTCTTTTTATAGGGATCCACATCGTCGGTCCAGATCACATGAAAACCGCCTTTCTGCAGCGGCAGTTCGTCCTCGTGATGGCCTTGGATCACCCACAGATGGAAGATCTCGGCCGTATCCATCATATCGTCCTGCTGCCCGATCCTCTCGCAGAGCGTCTGATGCTCGTCCCGCGGGAACCCGGTGACGATCCGGTCCACCAGCGTGGAACAGAAATCATTGGCACACAGCAGCCAGTCCTTAAACCCCGCTTCCAGTCCCCACAGCTGCGCGTACTGCAGGCAGCACTTTCGCAGTTCCTCCCCGTTATGATCGATCAGTTCGCAGGACAGGATAATAAAGCCCGGCAGCCCCAGCCGGTACCTGCGGTATAAAAGCTGGGTAAGTTTTCCCGGAAAACTCCTGGCCGGCGTATCCTCGAAACGGTTCTCCGGCACAAATTCGATACCGGCCTCCGTCGTGTTGGAAACAATGAACCGGAAATCCGGATTTTCCGCCAGCGCCAGATACCCCTCGCAGTCGGTATAGGGGTTCACGCACCGGGAGATCACGTCGATATGGGTATGCTCATCCACCACTTTCCCATCCTCGACGCCCCTCAGGAACAGATTATATTCGCAGTTCTGCCGCATCAGCGTCTCGCACATCCCCCGTTCGATCGGCTGCACGATCACCACCGAACCGTCAAACAATCCCTGGTCTTTCAGTTTCTGGAAAAAATAATCCACGAAACCGCGCAGGAACCCTCCCTCGCCAAACTGGATCACCGTTTCTTTCACATGTTTCATCTCGCCATCTCCTCCATTCCGCCCCGGATCCGCCGGAAGCGGCCATTATCATTTCATACAAAGAACCGCCGGAAAGCGGCCCAAAGCAAAATGTAAGCGCTTACATTTTCACAAAAACTACTATACATCGTTTCTTCCTGCATTGCAAGCGTTTCTTTTCCGGGCACAAAAAGAGGCGGCCCTCACGGAACCGCCCCTCATGGTCTTACGTATCTATGCTGGATCAGATGGCCTTTACATTTACAGCCTGCTTGCCGCGGTTGCCTTCCGTCACGTCAAACGTCACTTTCTGGCCATCCTCTAATGTCTTGTAGCCGTCCGCCACGATGCCGGAGAAATGAACGAACACTTCTTCGCCCGTCTCATCATTGGTGATGAAACCATATCCTTTCGTAGCGTTGAACCACTTAACGGTACCTTTGTTCATACTGGTACACCTCCTAATAAATATTTCGCATTTCTCCTGAAAAAAATTCACATATTTTTGTAAATCACTTGAACGCCAAATGACTTACAAAAATATGTGAATCAGTAGCTCATTCAAAATACATCTTAACCTTAACATCTTTTTAAGAATCTGTCAAGCATCTGGCGCAAAATTTTTAATAGTTAAATTTTTACCAAAAAAAGAGCCGGCAAAAGGGGAATTTCCCCGGCCGGCCCTTGGGTTTCTCTCTGCCGCCACAGCGGATACCGCATGGGAACGAATTACTTCAGAGTAACCTTCGCGCCCTCTGCCTCCAGCTTGGTCTTCAGTTCCTCGGCCTCTTCCTTGGAAACGCCGGTCTTCACAGCCTTCGGAGCGCTGTCTACAACGTCCTTGGCTTCTTTCAGGCCCAGGCCAGTCGCCTCGCGGACAACCTTGATTACTTTTACCTTGTTCGGGCCAACCTCGGTCAGCTCTACGTCGAACTCGGTCTTCTCTTCTACTTCTTCCGCCGCCGGACCCGCTGCCGCTACGACTACGCCCGCCGCTGCGGACACACCAAACTCAGCCTCACAGGCCTTTACCAGGTCGTTCAGTTCCAGGACTGTTAATTCTTTGATCGCTGCGATAAACTCAGCAGTTGTAAGCTTTGCCATTGTAATTACCTCCGTATTATTTCAATGATTTTCGTGTGATACAGGTTCTTTCTTATGCTTCCGCGGGAGCTCCGCTCTCTTTTTCCGCGATCTGGTTCAGCACGCGGGCCAGATTTGCGATCGGGGACTGCATGCTGCCGAACAGACGGCCCAACAGGATCTCTCTCGACGGGATCGTGGCCACTGCCTGCATACCGTTCGCGTCATAATAGGTGCCTTCCACCACGCCGGACTTGATCTCCAGCGCCGGGACTTTCTTGCTGAACTCCGCCAGGATCCTGGCCGGAGCGGTGGCGTCGGTCTTCGATACGGCCAATGCGGTCGGACCGTTCAGATCGTCGTCGAGAGCCTCAAACGGAGTGCCCTTGGACGCGAAGCGGATCATGGTGTTTTTGTAGACCTTGTAGGTGACGCCTGCTTCACGAAGCTGCTTGCGAAGCTGCGTGTCCTGCTCCACCGTGAGTCCGCGGTAATCCACCAGAACTGCCGACTCGGCTCCGTCGAAAAGCTCGGCGATCTCTTTTACGACCGGCTGCTTTAATTCAACTTTTGCCATGGGATGTCATACCTCCTTGTTTTATTCGGTATTGATCGCACAAAACAGAAAACCTCTCTGCCGTAAAGACAGAGAGGCATATAACATACACTTGCGTGAAGTATCTGTCCTCGGCAGGCGTATCCAACTTATGCCTAACGGCACCTGCTGTCTTCGGCTTTCAATACTTTGCGTATTGTAACATATCTATATCCGGATTGTCAACCAAAAAGTGAGATTAATTGCTCAGTTTCGCCACGTTCAGCTTAATGCCGGGGCCCATCGTCGAGGTGATGGTGGCGCTGCGGATGAACTGGCCTTTCAGTGCGCTCGGTCTCGCTTTCTGGATGGCATCCATAAGCGTCTGGAAGTTGTCCGTCAATTTTTCTTCTGAGAAAGAAGCTTTACCCACTGGCACATGGATAATGTTGGTCTTGTCGAGACGGTATTCGACTTTACCTGCTTTAATATCGTTGATCGCTTTGGTCACGTCCATGGTAACGGTTCCGGCTTTCGGGTTCGGCATCAGGCCTTTCGGACCCAGGATACGGCCCAGACGGCCAACCACGCCCATCATGTCGGGAGTCGCTACGACCACGTCGAAATCCAGCCAGCCCTCGTGCTGGATCTTCGGAATCAGCTCCTCGCCGCCCACGTAATCAGCGCCTGCAGCGGTCGCCTCGTCGATCTTCGCGCCCTTGGCGAATACCAGGATACGGACGGTCTTGCCGGTCCCGTGCGGCAGAACCACGGCGCCGCGGATCTGCTGGTCCGCATGACGGCCGTCGCAGCCGGTTCTCAGGTGCAGTTCAATGGTCTCATCAAATTTAGCGACTGCCGTCTTTTTCACCAGCGCGATCGCGTCCGAAACATCATACAGCGTGGCGCGGTCTACCAGTTTCGCGGCCTCTGCGTATTTCTTTCCTTTTTTCATTTCTATAAACCTCCTTGTGGTATTGTCGGGGATTGCCCTCCCACGAATGATCCGTTTCTTTGTTTCCGCGTCCGCGGAAATCCAGCTCCCTGCGGCTGCCGGGCGGCCGGTCACAGCCTCCCGCGCTCCCAGCGAGAATATAAATTATGCCTCCATCGTGATGCCCATGCTTCTCGCGGTACCCGCGATCATGCTCATGGCGGCTTCTACGCTGGCCGCGTTCAGATCCGGCATCTTCAGCTCTGCGATCTTGCGCAGCTCGTCCTTGGAAATGGTCGCAACTTTCGTCTTGTTCGGCGTACCGGAACCGGACTTAATGCTGCAGGCTTTCTTTAAAAGAACCGCTGCCGGCGGAGTCTTGGTGATAAAGCTGAAGCTCCTGTCCGCGTAGACCGTAATGACGACCGGGATGACCAGATCGCCCTGGTCGGCGGTGCGGGCGTTAAACTCTTTCGTGAACTGCATGATGTTGACGCCATGCTGGCCCAGAGCGGGACCTACAGGCGGCGCCGGCGTCGCCTTGCCGGCCGGGATCTGCAATTTGATATAACCAGTTACTTTCTTTGCCATAATCAGGCACCTCCTAAATATTGTGGTAATGTCGGGGGATGTCCCTCCCACTTGTTACAGTTACAGCTTTTTCAGTTCGGTAAACGCCAGTTCCACCGGCGTCTCGCGGCCAAACATCTCGACGACGATCGTGGCGGTCTTCTTGCTCTCGTTGATCGAACGGATCGCGCCGACCGTATCTCTCCACGCGCCTGAAATGACGACCACAGTGTCTCCCACCTCGAAATCGACGACCAGGCCTCTGCCCATGAAGCCAAGGCTGGACATCTCGTCCTCCGTCAGCGGGACCGGCTTGGAACCCGGGCCGACAAATCCGGTGACCCCGCGGGTATTGCGAACCACATACCAGGTATCGTCGTTCATGACCATGTGGATCAATACATAGCCGGGAAACATCTTTTTGTCAACCGCTTTCTCTACCCCGTTCTTGATCTCTACCACAGGCTGCATGGGGACAGATACCTCCAGGATCTGATCCTGAAGACTCCGGTTCTCGATCGTCTTTTCGATATCTACTTTTACTTTGTTCTCATAGCCTGAATAGGTATGAACCACATACCAGCTCGCTTCCGCCATACGATCCACCTCTGCCCTGCGAAACCTAATTACAAAATGAAACTGAGACCAAACGAGATCGCCAGGTCCAGGACCGCAATGATCAGGCCCAGCGCCACGGAGCAGATCAGAACCGCTACCGTCTCGCGGCTCACAGTCTCTCTGTCCGGCCACACGATCTTGTTATATTCGGCTTTCAGGCCGCTGAAAAAGCTTTTCTTTTTCGGTTTTTCCTTGCTTGCCGTTCCTTCCATAATCTCCACGTCCTTTACTCAAACTAATTATCTCGTCTCTTTGTGCAAAGTATGTGTCTTACAGAATCTGCAGTACTTCTTCGTCTCCATCCTGTCGGGATGAGCTTTTTTGTCCTTTGTCATGTTGTAGTTACGTTGTTTGCACTCCGTACATGCCAGTGTGATCCTTGTACGCACGACTTCCACCTCCGCTTTCCGTAGTCTTGCTTACCGGTCTTTCCTTTCCTAAGTTCCTCCCGCCCGACCGGGGCGTCCGCAAAGGCCCCCGTGCGGGAAAAAATTTGAACAAAAAAAAAGACCTTATTTCTTCCATTCGCTTAATCACTATAACACACGAACGGAGAAACGTCAATCTTTTTTTGATTTTTCTGAGATTTTCTGCGGTTTCCGGGGCTTCGCGCCGCCCCGGCCCCACTATGCGGACGCTAAAACGCGCTGCCAATGCAGATGGTCATGCCGTAGACTTCCTCCACGCCCATGGAACGCAGGACGCGGGCGCAGGCCTCCAGGGTACTGCCGGTCGTGTAGATGTCGTCGATCAGGACCACCCGGCGCGTGCCCGGCGGCAATATCCCAGGCGCAAACGCTTTTCGGATATTCTCCAGGCGCTGCGCGGAAGTCAGTTTTTTCTGAGGAAGCGTTTTTTTCGTACGGATCAGTGCCTGGGGACACACGGGGATCTCCAGACAGCGGCCGATCCGCTGGGCCAAAAGCTGCGCCTGATTGAACCCGCGGCTGCGCAGGCGGGAACGGTGGACGGGCACCGGCACCAGCGCGTCGGGCCGGATGCGCAGAAGCTGGCGTCCGAACCGCCGCGCCATGGCCTCCCCGTAAAAGTCCAGGTATTCCCTTTTATTTTTGTATTTGATCGCAGCCATGGAACGCCGAGTCACATCGTCGTAATGCAGCAGCGCGAAATTACGCCGGAACGTTTTCGGATGCCGCATACAGTCCGCGCAGTATTCCTGCCGTCCGCTCTCCAGCTCCTTGCCGCAGGTCATGCAGACCGGCTGGCGCACCGGTTTCAGCTTCCCGACGCAGGCCGGGCAGATCAGCTCTCCCCTGGGCAGCACGATCTCCCCGCAGACCGGGCACCGGCGCGGGAAAAACAGGCCCAAAAGCTGCTCCCGGACAAAACGCCCGTTTTCTCTGTTCCCATACGTCTTTGTTTGTTCCGCCGCATTTCTCACGATGATCCCCCCTCCTCGCATTTTAACCTCTCATTAACGCCGCCTTTTTCAATATCCTCTCCTTTGTATTATACAAGATCCATGTGTCCTGTGTAGCAGACCCCCGCAGAAACCGCGGCCCGTCAAGCGACCGGTATTTCCAGGATCCGGTCCTTTAAGCCGGAATAGCGTCGCTGCTCCGTGCGGTTGTCCGCCATGCCGTAAAATGTATCCGGCAGCCCCACCAGACAGACGCAGCTCCTGGCCCTGGTAACGGCCGTGTAGAGCAGATTGCGGGTCATCAGCATTCGCGGACCGCTGTGCAGCGGAATAATGACCGCGGGATATTCGCTGCCCTGGGATTTATGGATCGTGACCGCGTAGGCCAGTTCCAGCTCCTCGATCTGCTTGAATTCGTATTCCACCATTTTCCCGTCGTCAAATTCCACCGTCAGCAGTTCGCCGAACGTATTGATCTGCCGCAGAATCCCCACGTCCCCGTTGAAGACCCCGGTTCCATTTTCCGTGACGATCCCGTAGGAATTGCGGATCTCCCAGGGGATCTGGTAATTATTCTTGATCTGCATGACTTTGTCTCCCTCGCGGAAGACGACGCCGCCGGATTCCTTTTCCGCCTTGTCCTTATCCGGCGGGTTCAGAAATGCCTGGAGGATCTGGTTTAATCGTTCTACCCCCAGCGCCCCCTTGCGCATGGGCGTCAGGATCTGGATATCGAACGGCCTGGCGTGGACATAAGCCGGCAGCTTCTGCGTCAGGAGCGTGAGCATGGCGCTTACGATCGCATCCGGATGATCCCGCCGGATGAAGAGAAAATCCCGGCTCCGCCTGGCCAGGTCCACCCGCTCGCCTTCGTTGATCCTGTGAGCGTTGACAATGATGTCGCTCTCGGCGGCCTGCCGGAAAATATGAGTCAGTTTCACCACATTGAAGCGTCCCGAATCGATCATGTCCCGCAGAACATTGCCGGGGCCCACGGAGGGCAGCTGGTCCACGTCCCCCACCAGGATCAGCCGCGTGCCGACATTCACGGCTTTCAAAAGCGAAAGCATCAGCTGGATGTCCACCATGGACATCTCGTCAATAATGATCACATCGGCGTCCAGAGGATTCTCCTCGTTCCGCTCAAAATGCAGAGGGACCGAGCCGTCCTCCTGCGGGACGCCGCTGATCTCCAGCAGCCGGTGGATCGTCTTCGCCTCATATCCGGTAGCCTCGGTCATGCGCTTGGCCGCCCTCCCGGTCGGGGCCGCCAGCAGGATGTCCATATGCTCCATCTCAAAATAGCGGATGATCGCGTTAATCGTGGTCGTCTTGCCGGTGCCGGGCCCGCCCGTGATGATCAGCAAGCCGCTGTTGACGGCCTCCGTCACCGCCCGCGCCTGCAGAGGATCCAGTTCCAGCCCGGTCTGCTGCCGGATCTCCTCCAGCCGCTCCCGGATCTCTGTTTCCGGCGTAGAGCCTTTCACATTCAGGTCATGGAGCATACGGGCCGTATTTAATTCCATATAATAATAGGAAGCGGCGTAAACAGCCAGCACCGGCGGATCCTCCATCTCCCTCATCACGATCCGCCGGTCCACCTGCATGTCCAACAGATGTTTTTCAACGGCCGGCTCGTCCACCAAAAGGAGCACCGCCGTCTGTTTCAAAAGTTCTTCCTTGGGCAGATATGTATGCCCCTGGCCGGCCGCCTGGAGCAATATATAGAGGATCCCCGCTTTGACGCGGTAATCGGAATCCATCAGGATCCCCATGCGCTGGGCGATCTCATCCGCCAGCTTAAAACCGATCCCGTGAATATCGTCGGCCAGGCGGTACGGATTTTCTTTCAGTATCCCATACATGCGGGGACCGTACTCCTGATAGATCTTCGCGGCCAGATTCATGGACACGCCGTAGCCCTGGAGAAAGATCATGGCCTGGCGCACATCCTTTTTCTCCTCCATCTGCACGGCGATTGCCTGGGCCATCTTTTCGCTGATGCCCTTGATCTCCGCCAGTCGCTCCGGTTCCTCCTCAATGATCCGAAACGTGTCGGCCTTGAACCGGCGCACGATCCGGGCCGCCAGGGCCGCGCCCACGCCTTTGATCGCTCCGGAACCCAGATACCGCTCCATCTCCGCCGCGTCTTCCGGCGACTTGATCTCATAATGCTCCACCGCCAGCTGTTCCCCGTAGACCGGATGCTCTTTCATGGAACCGGAGGCCTCGATCATCTCCCCCTCGCTGATATAGGAAAAGGTCCCGACCAGGACGTAATCCTCTCCCTCCGAAGAAAGATCCAGGACCGTATAGCCGTTGTCTTCGTTGCGATATTTGATTTTTTCCACAAAGCCGGTCACTGTGGCCATAACGGTCTCCTTTGGTTTTATAATATTCCTCTGTCTATGGGCAGAAAGTTTGGGCAACTGCTCAGTTCGTCATGGAAAGAGACGCTTCCGCCCTGCATGAAAAAGGACGTTTCTGGCTTTCCGGGCGGCAAAGCCCCCTCACGCCGAACGCCCCGCAGGAAAAGGGGACCGGAGATCAAAAATCTCTCCGGTCCATATCGCTGCGATTCGATTCCAGATACTTGCCTGTGCCGACCGCCACTGCTGTCAGCGGCTCCTCGGCGATCATCGTCGTAATGCCCGTTTTTTCTTCGATCAGCGCGTCCAGGCCGCTCAGCAGGGAGCCGCCGCCTGTCATCACGATCCCGCGGTCGTAGATGTCCGCCGCCAGTTCCGGGGGCGTGCGCTCCAACACATTGTGGACCGCGTCCACGATCTGCATCGCGGGCTCCTGGAGCGCCTCCAGCGTCT
>CANQYH010000083.1 GCA_947628025.1 uncultured Lachnospiraceae bacterium
ACGGAGAGAAAATTTATATAAAAGAAGCAAGAAAACCCAGAAAAATCAATGGGTTTGGCAATTTAACAATTGCCTATTGATGAGAGATACAAGGAGAGAAGCGCAGTAATGGAAAACCTGGACAAACTTGTGCGCCAGCTTTGCACATATCCGGATGAAACGCCGTGGCTTGAATTTAAGCACAATAATTATGAACCGGAAATGATTGGCGAGGATATTAGCGCGCTTGCCAATGGCGCAACATTAGATGAAAAGAGCTGTGCATATTTTATTTGGGGCATTAAAGACGGAACTCACGAAATTGTGGGCACAAATTACAACCTTCAAAATCTAAAAAAGGGAAATGAAGAGCTGGAGAATTGGCTCCGTAGACTGTTGTCAAAAAATGCTGACTTTGAATATCATACGTTAGAAATGGACAATGTAATTGTGGGGGTGATGATCATCCAATGTGCAATCAGTCAACCTGTTACATTTCAAAAAGCGGAGTATATTCGTGTGGGCAGTTATACGAAGCGCTTGTTGGAGTATCCGGCTTTGCAGTCTAAGCTGTGGGGGAGGCTCCATAACCGCAATTTTGAAGAACAGCCTGCTGCGCAGAATTTAGACCTGCCCACTGCCTTGCGTATGCTGGATTATAACGTCTATTTTGATTTAATAGAAATACCGCAGCCCGCTTCAGCTGACAATATCGCGCATTATATGCTGGAGGAGGGAGTCCTGTTGCGGCAGGATAATGGCATGTATGCAGTTACCAACATGGGAGCAATTCTGTTTGCAAAGCGTCTTGCCGATTTTCCTAAACTGTCCAGAAAAGCCATTCGGGTGGTTCAATTTAAAGGAAACAACCGGTTGAAGATGCTTAAGGAAGATATAGGCGGGAAAGGATATGCTGTCGGATTTGAAGGAATCATCAAGTATATTGAGGCATTGATTCCAACGCAGGAGATCATTACGGATGCCCTTAGAGAAAAGCGCTCTGCCTATCCTATGCTTGCTATCAGAGAGGCCGTTGCCAACGCTTTGATCCATCAGGATTTTTCTGTATCTGGAACAGGGCCGACGGTAGAACTTTTTAATAATCGACTGGAAATTACAAACTCTGGTATTCCTTTAGTGGATATAAGGCGCATAGTTGATAATCCTCCCAAATCGCGGAACGAAAGACTTGCTTCTTTAATGCGACGGTTAAGAATGTGCGAGGAATTGGGAACAGGATGGGATAAAATCGTTATTTCCTGTGAACTTCAGCAACTACCTACGCCTCGCATCGAATTATATGAGGAAAGCACAAGAGTTACTATCTTCTCTGAGGTTCCATTTGCTGGTATATCGTTAGAGGATAAGCTTTGGGCCTGCTATATGCATGCTTGTATTTTGCATGTTCAGGGAGAACAACTTACAAATACCTCTCTTCGCGGCAGATTTGGAGTACCGCAGTCTTCCTCGGGAAGTATATCGCGATTAATCAAGGAAGCAGTAAGGGCAAACCTCATAAAGCCGCTTGACCCTGCAACGTCAAATAAGTATATGAAGTATGTCCCGTTTTGGGCGTAATCTTATTTGCTGGTCATTTGCTGATGCGGATTTTTAACTGCGAAAAGTAGGCAAAAAACACAAGATCTTGTGGATATCAGAGAGAAAAAGGCCATATTCGGTTAAAATCTTATTTGCCGGTCATTTGCCGGTAAGATAACGCCCATTGTTGAAATGTTGGATGAGGTTTGTCTTCTAAATGGAAATAATTCTTTCATCATAACAGTTTACGGAAGAAAAATAGCCATGCCCACCCTTGATTGGAAGCTGCCCGGCGGCTCCGTTTTGCCCGTGATCTGATAGGATATGGAACGGCCGGAGCAACAGGCTAAAAGCGCACAGGCCGGAGCGGCCGCCCTATTCTGTTTTCAAAGCGTTGCTGCGGGTCGTCGGGTTCAGCCGTCGTCATGACCAGCGAAACCGTCAGTACCGCCATCCATTTTTTGTTTCTTTTCATCCTCTCGTCTCTTTTCTTTTCCCGGACTTTTCCAGATCGTCTGGCTTTTAAAATATAAGCCGATCGCAAAAATTATATATTCTGCCGCAAAAGAGTGTCAATAGGTCAGCGAATATTTTTGGAAGAAGAAAGGCAAGGCGGCGTGCATATTTCGCGGAGATTTTCCTTATTTAGTGGACAAAACCGGTAAAATCTTTTTGAAATGTACGGAAATTAATGGATATCCGCCCTAGAAAAACCGTTTTTTCTAAGGTATAATGGAAAAACGTATGCCGGATCCGGTCTTATGAGCGGTATCCTGCGAAAACTGGCGAAACGGTTGCTCCCGGGATATCCGGGTGAGGAGGTTACGTATGAAATTGAGAAAACGCGGACTGGTGGGCCAGACCACCCAGGAAGTAACGGAGCGTGAGACAGAGCATCGGAAGCTGGCGCGGCGGGCGGCGGCCGAGGGGTTCGTGCTGCTGAAAAACGAGGGCGGGTTCCTGCCCCTGCCGAAAGGGAGCCGGATCGGATTGTACGGAGCGGGAGCCGTGAAGACCGTCAAGGGCGGCACCGGTTCCGGCGATGTCAATGAGCGGGATTGCGTGAGCATTTATCAGGGCATGGTGAACGCGGGGTATGAGGTGACCAGCGAGGCGTGGCTGAAAGAATATGAAGCGGTTTATTTGCAGGCCCGGCTGGAGTGGAGGGATGCGATCATCCGCAAGGCGAAAGAGAACCAGTGGGGCTTTTTCCGAGCCTATTCCCGGACGCCGTTTCAGGTCCCCTGCGGCCCGGCCATCGACGAGACGAAAGCGGGCGGCGACGGGGCGGACACGGCGGTCTTTGTCCTCAGCCGCGTAGCCGGTGAAAACGCGGACCGCCATGATACGGAGGGGGACTATTATATTTCGGCGGAGGAAAAGGCGCTGCTGGCGCAGATCGCCTCCTGCTACGAGAATATCCTGCTGGTGATCAATACGGGCGGGCTGGTGGACCTGGCGTTTGCGGATGAATTTCCGGGCATCCGGGCCATATTGCAGTTCATGCAGGCGGGGCAGGAGGGCGGAAACGCGTTCGCGGATGTGATCTCCGGAGCGGTGACGCCGTCCGGCAAGCTGGCGGATACCTGGACGCTGGATTACGGCGACTACCCGAACGCGTCCTATTTCAGCTTTAAGAGCAGGGACGTGTTCAAGGAGGAATACAAAGAGGGCATTTACGTGGGATACCGGTATTTCGATACCTTTGACGTGCCGGTGCGCTACGGTTTCGGCTACGGACTTTCGTATACGGAATTTACGGTAAAGACGGCCGGCATTTCGGTTACAGGACTGGGGACGGACAGGCCTGCGGTGACGGTGGAAGCGGAAGTCAGGAATACCGGTTCCGTCTATGCGGGAAAGGAGGTCGTGCAGATCTACGTATCCTGTCCGCAGGGCAGACTGGCGAAAGAATACCGCCGTCTGGCCGGTTTCGGGAAAACGGATCTGCTGGAGCCGGGCGAGGCGCAGACGCTGACGGTTACTTTCGCGCTGGAACAGCTGGCTTCCTATTCGGAGGAAGAGGCGGCCTGGATCCTGGAGGCGGGCCGCTATGGGATCTGGGTAGGCGGTTCGCTGGAGGGAGCGGAGCTTGCGGGCTCTCTGCGGTTGGACGCGGACGCGGTCTTAACGCGGTGCGGTCATATCTGTGCCCGGAGAGAGCCGCTGGAGGAGCTGCGCCCGGATGAGCGGAAGCTGAAAGAGAAAGAAGCGGCATGGCTGGCGCAGGCGGAAAAACTGCCGGCCGTCGATATAAAAGCGGCGTGTCTGCCGGAGCGGACCGTGGTTTATGCGGGTACCCCGGATGTTCTGCCGGGGCGGGCCGGAGAGATCACGGAGAGCCTTTCCGTGGATCAGCTGATCGCGCTGGCGACCGGCGATATCACCAGGGCCCAGGGGAGCGAATTGGGTTCCGCAGGCCAGACCGTGCCGGGCGCGGCGGCGGAGACGGTCAGCGCGGCGGCGGACGCTCCCTGGGAAGTGGCCAGCATCGTGCTGGCGGACGGACCGGCGGGACTGCGGCTGAACCGGGTCTACCGTGTGAAAGACGGCGCGATCGTCAAGGGAAGCCTGGGAGAGGCATTCGAGGGAGGATTTTTCGCGGCGGAGAAAAAAGAAGAGGGGACGCCGTATTACCAGTACTGCACGGCGATCCCGGTAGGGACGCTGCTGGCGCAGACCTGGGACATGGAACTGGTGAAAGAGATCGGCGTCATGATCGGTCATGAGATGGAGCTGTTCGAGGTGACGCTGTGGCTGGCGCCGGGCATGAACATCCACCGGAACCCTCTCTGCGGCAGAAATTTCGAGTATTATTCCGAAGATCCGCTGCTGTCCGGCATCATGGCGTCGGCCGTCACGCTGGGGGTACAGAGTGTGCCGGGCTGCGGGACGACGGTCAAGCATTTCGCCTGCAATAACCAGGAAGACAACCGCAAGGGCTCGGATTCCGTCCTGTCGGAGCGGACGCTGCGGGAGATCTATCTGAAAGGGTTCGAGATCGCCGTGAAAAATTCCCAGCCCATGAGCATTATGACTTCCTACAATCTGGTGAACGGCGTTCACGCGGCTAACAGCTATGATCTCTGTACGAAAGCCGCCAGGGACGAATGGGGCTTTGCCGGGACGATCATGACCGACTGGACGACGACTACTTCCTCGACGGCGGGCGAATGTACCGCGGCCGGGTGCCTGCGGGCCGGCAACGATATCGTCATGCCGGGCGCGGTATCCGATCACGCGAACATCCGGGAGGAGCTGGCGCAGGGGACGTTGGATCTTGGGGAGGTAAAACGCTGTGTCCGCAATACGGTAAACGTCATCCTGCAGTCCAATCAGTACGAGGGCGCGGTCAGTTATTCGGACCAGTTTGACGGTCTGGATACGTACCTGGTTGTGCAAAAAGCATGAAATTGTTAGGGAAAAAGCGATAATTTCATTTCATAAAATGTTTAGAATCATTTTATAAACACGCTATCGCAAATGTGTTATACTACTAACTATAAGAAAATGTACCGTGGTCCGCGGGGTACGGCCGGTACGTTTGGAAAGACGGAGGCGGAGGAGAAGCTGCCGGAGGGGAGAGGGGTTTAGCATGAAGATAAGGACTCGGCTGGCGATCGCGTTTATTTTGATCACAGTGGGGCCCTTATGTCTGTTTTATCTGGCGTTTATGGTGCTGACCAATTACCAGATCGCGGAATTCAGCCGCGTCTATGGCCTGACGGAGCAGCTGGATATCCTGGCCAGCAATCCGGTACAGGTCTTTAACCGGCTGACCCGCAGCAACCAGAAAGAGATCCAGAATACGCTGAAAGAAAACGCGGATGTGTTCCTGGACCCGGAATACCAGGAAGAGGTCAATGAGAAGCTGAACAGCAAGTACGCCTATCTGATCGTGCGCAGGGGCGAGGAGATCCTTTACAATGGCCTCGCCATCGGCGGCGAGGATCTGTCGGGGACGCTCCCTGAATTCGGCAGTCCCGACGAGGCCATGGAGGGCAGCATCTATCTGGACGGCGACACCCAGCATCTGATCAAGCAGGAGGATTTTTATTTCGGCGACGGCGCGGAGGGGAGCGTTTTTATCGTTTCCGGCTTTACGGGATACCTGCCGGAGATGAAATCTCTGATGCGAGAGATCATTTTCTCCGGTGTCATGATCCTGGTGATCGTGGCCGTGATCCTGGTCATATGGGTGTACCAGTCGATTCTGAAGCCTTTGAGTCAGCTCCAGAAAGCGACGAACGAGATCAAGAACGGCAACCTGGACTTTACGATGGAGTTCGACAGCGACGACGAGATCGGCAAGCTGTGCCAGGATTTTGAGGAGATGCGGGTCCGGCTGAAAGAATCCACCGAGCAGAAGATGCAGTACGACGAGGAGAGCAAGGCGCTGCTGCTGAACATTTCCCACGATCTGAAGACACCCGTGACGGCCATCAAAGGCTACGCGGAGGGCATCCTGGACGGCGTGGCCTCGTCGCCGGAGCGTCTGGACAAATATATCCGCACGATCTACAACAAGGCCAACGATGTGGACCATCTGGTGGATGAGCTGACTTTTTATTCGAAGATCGACAGCAATAAGATCCCTTATACGTTTTCCAAGATCAATGTGGCAAACTATTTTCGGGACTGTGTGGAAGAGGTAGGGCTGGAGCTGGATACGAACAATATCGAGCTGGGGTATTTCAATTATGTGGACGAGGACGTGGTAGTCATCGCCGACGCGGAGCAGATGAAGCGCGTGATCAGCAATATCATCAGCAATTCGGTGAAATACCTGGACAAAAAGAAAGGTCTTATCAATATTCGCATTAAGGACGTGGGGGATTTTATCGAGGTTGAGATCGAGGACAATGGCCGCGGGATCTCGCCCCACGACCTGCCGAATATCTTCGACCGGTTCTACCGGGCCGACGAGTCGCGCAATACTTCCAAGGGCGGCAGCGGCATCGGCCTGTCCATCGTGCGCAAGATCATCGAGGACCACGGGGGAAAGATCTGGGCCACCAGCAAAGAAGGCATCGGTACGGAGATCCATTTTGTACTGAGAAAATATCAGGAGGCGAGCCATGAAGAGAATACTGCTGATTGAGGACGAGGTAAGCATCGCGGAGCTGGAAAAGGATTACCTGGAGCTGAGCGGGTTCGCGGTGGAGATGGAGCATGACGGAGAAGCGGGGCTTGCCAGGGCACTGGAGGGGAACTACGATCTGTTCGTGCTGGATCTGATGCTTCCGGGCGTGGATGGTTTTGAGATCTGCCGCCGCATCCGGGAGGTCAAAAATACACCGATTATCATGGTGTCGGCGAAAAAAGAGGATATCGACAAGATCCGCGGCCTGGGCCTGGGCGCGGACGATTATATCACGAAGCCGTTCAGCCCCAGCGAGATGGTGGCCCGCGTGAAAGCCCATCTGGCCCGCTATGAGCGTCTGGTCAGCAGCGGCGTGCCCGCCAACGATATCATAGAGATCCGCGGCCTGAAGATCGACAAGACGGCCCGCCGGGTCTGGGTCAACGGCGAGGAAAAGAATTTTACGACGAAAGAGTTCGATCTGCTGGCGTTTCTGGCCCAGAATCCGAACCATGTATATACGAAAGAAGAACTGTTCTCCAAGATCTGGGATATGGAGTCCATCGGCGATATCGCGACGGTGACGGTGCATATCAAGAAGATCCGTGAGAAAATCGAGTTCAACACGGCGAAACCCCAGTATATCGAGACGATCTGGGGCGTGGGGTACCGGTTCAAGGTGTGACGGGAAAGAATCGCTTGACTTTCAAAGGAAATTCTGCTATAGTCTGGAAGAGCGAAACGAGAAGATTCAGGGATCTGTCTTGAGTCTTCTCGTTTTTTTCACGGAAGAAAGAGGAGAGGGCGGCCGGGCGGCGGCCGCAGGAACACAGGACAGCGAGCGTTTGACAGAAAGGATTTTGAAGAGACAGTATGGAAACGATCAGATTTGAAGATTTGGAACTGGACAGCAGGATCTTGAGAGCGGTGACGGAGATGGGCTTTGAGGCGGCGACACCGATCCAGGCCCAGGCGATCCCGGTGCAGATGGAGGGCCGCGATATCGTGGGTCAGGCGCAGACCGGGACCGGCAAGACGGCGGCTTTCGGCATCCCGCTTTTGCAGAAAGTAGATCCCAAGGATAAAAAATTGCAGGCGATCGTGCTTTGCCCCACCCGGGAGCTGGCGATCCAGGTGGCGGAGGAGATCCGGCGGCTGGCGAAATATATGCACGGCGTTAAAGTGGCGCCGGTCTATGGCGGGCAGGATATCACGCGGCAGATCCGGAGCCTGAAAGAGGGCGTGCAGATCGTGATCGGCACGCCGGGCCGCGTCATGGACCATATGCGGCGGCGGACGATCCGCTGCGACCATGTGCATACGGCGATCCTGGACGAGGCGGACGAGATGCTGGACATGGGATTTTTGGAGGACATGGAGACGATCCTCGGAGAACTGCCGGAAGAACGGCAGACGCTGATGTTTTCGGCCACCATGCCCATGGAGATCCAGCGGATCGCCCAGAAATTCCAGAAAGAGCCGGTCATGGTGAAAGTAGTCCAGAAAGAACTGACGGTGCCGGAAGTGACCCAGTATTATTATGAAGTCCGGCGCGGGACGAAAGTGGAGGTCATGTGCCGTCTCCTGGACATGTATTCGCCGAAGCTGTCCATGGCTTTTTGCAATACGAAAAAGCAGGTGGACGATCTGGTAGGCGAGCTGCAGGGCCGCGGTTACTTCGCGGAGGGTCTGCACGGCGACTTGAAGCAGATGCAGCGGGACCGCGTGATGAACAGCTTCCGCACCGGCAAGACCGAGATCCTGGTGGCGACGGACGTGGCGGCCAGAGGCATCGACGTGGGAAACGTGGAAGCGGTATTTAATTATGATATTCCGCAGGACGACGAATATTACGTACACCGCATCGGCCGCACGGCGCGCGCGGGGCATTCCGGCATCGCGTTCAGTTTCGTGGTGGGGCGCGAGGTCTACAAGCTGCGGGACATTCAGCGTTACTGCAAGACGAAGATCATTCCCCAGGCGATCCCGTCTCTGAACGACATCACCGAGATCAAGGCGGACAAGATTATGGAGCAGGCGGAGGAATTGATCCGGGATACAGACCTGAGCAAGATGGTGAACCTGATCGAGCGGAAGATCCTGGAGGGAGAATATACTTCCATGGATGTGGCCGCCGCTCTTCTGCGGATGTCCATGGGCGAGGAAAGCGAGGACATTTACGAGAGCAGCACCCTGCCCCGGTGGCTGGACGATCTGGACCGCCGCGGGCGCGGAGACCGGGGCGGCAGAGGCGGACGCGGCTGGGACGACCGCTATGACCGGGGCGGCCGCGGGGACCGGTACGGCAGAGACGACCGGGGCGGCTGGGATGACCGCGACGGAAACCGCGGCGGGCGGGACCGTTACGGGCGCGACGACCGGGGCGGCCGCGGCAGGCGCGATGGCGAGACCGGCATGGTGCGCCTGTTTATTAATATCGGCAAGGATCAGAATGTGCGTCCCGGCGACATCCTGGGCGCGATCGCGGGCGAATCCGGTATCTCCGGCCGTGTGGTGGGCAGCATCGATATGTTCGACGGCTACACGTTCGTGGACGTGCCGGAGGAAAGCGCCTCCACGGTCCTGAAAGCCATGAAGAACGCCAAGATCAAAGGGAAAAACGTGCATATGGAAGTAGCGCACTGACCGGGCGGAGGTTCCGTGCGTTCCGGCAGAAAAAAGGGCTATCGCCCGGCTATAGTTCTTAGCTGGCGCGATAGCCCATCGTATTTTGTCATCCCTCGATGGCGATATATTTCTTTTCCTCAACCTGGGGGTTCACTGTCTCCGGCTTCGGAATCGACAGTTTCAGCACACCGTTTTCGTACTTGGCGTGGATATCTTCCTCTTTGATATCCTCACCCACGTAGAACGACCGGCTCACGCTGCCTGCGTAGCGCTCTTTGCGGATGAATTTGCCGGTCTTCTTTTCGGTCTCGCCGCTGTCCAGGCCTTTGGCCGCGCTGATCACCAGATAGCCGTCGGTCAGTTCCAGGGAAAGCTCATCTTTCTTAAATCCCGGCAGGTCGATATCGACCTCGTAGTGATCGTCGTGCTCCTGGACGTCGGTCTTCATCATATTCGCCGCATGGCGTCCGTACAGTTTTTTCTGGGCTTTCTGCATCGCCCTGTCGTCGAACGCAGGAAGATCAAAAAAGTCGTCAAAGAAATCGTCAAATAAGCTATCTCCAAAGATACTCGGTGTCAACATAATTCATCGCTCCTTTTCTATTATATAATGGTTTATCGTTTACAGATCGGAACCGGAGAATGACTGGAAAGGAATGGTTTCCATTTCTTTCCTTTCTCCTTTGTTCTACGTGTATTATAACATGTATATTAGCACTCGTCAATAGGGAGTGCTAATAAAATCTGTGAAAATTTTGTGAACGGATTCCCGGTCTGACCTATAAAAAACAGCGTACCTCTTTCCTTTTCAGGATAAGAGACACGCTGTTCGATAATAATTTGTATGATGCTTCCAATCACTCCGCGGCAGGCTCCGCAGCGGGCTCCGGTTCCGGCGCGTTGTGAACGGCGGTTACAGTCACAACGATGGCATCCGGATCATTCTTGATTGAAATATCCGGGTTGGAGAAGATGTCCAGATCCTTTACGTGGACGGCGTCTCCGATCTTCATATTGCCCACGTCCACCTGGACATGATCCACCAGCGCTGCGGGAAGCGCTTTGTAAGCGATCTCCGGAAGCTCGACCTGTACGATGCCCGCGGCGACCTTATCGTGGTTCACCAGGATGACTTCGGCAACGGAATGTACCATCTCGTTGCTTACAAGGGCCTGGAACTCGATGGAGTCGATCCCTTTTACGAGGGTGTTGAAATCTATATTTTTGATCAGGACGTCGTAGGGCTGTCCGTCAATCTCCAGCATGATCTGGCTCCCCTTATGATCGGTCTTTAAGAGTTTGGCCACATCCCCTTTGTTCATCTTGACCGGGATAGAATCCTTTAACTCTTTCCCGAATACGTTGCCGACGACGTATCCTTCTCTTCTGAGTTTCTTGGCTTTTACCGATAAATCTCTCTTTTCAGCTTTTAAAGTATTCATTTACCTTTTCCTCCAAAATCTGATATTCAGCGTTTTCTATGGCGCTGTGCTGCTGTGCCCTTGCGGGCGAATGACAATGAGTTCCCGACAGAACGTCCGCCGTTTATCCGGTGTTCGCTCTGTTCTATGTGTAATATAACTCATATATTTTCTGATGTCAAGGGCTTTGCAGCCTGATAAATGTGAACATTTTGTGATCTAAACGCCTGTTGGCTGCGGAACGGCAGCTTTTATTTGGCGGCCAGACGGAGCGCAGGGGGCTGTGCCATAGAATCCCGTTTCATCCCGGAAATTTTGCTGCCTGAAAAGATGCCGTGAAGATGCGCAAAGTCATGCGAACCGAACCGTTGACATCGTATAATCCTGCCTATATAATCCGGTTTTTAACAGTTATATAGACAGAAAATCGCTGCAAACGCTGAATTTATGCGGCCTGCAGCGATTGGAGTCTCTGAAATGAAATATGGTAATTTTTGCCCTCCTGAGAAAATATGATATTTTTTTGAACTCACACGAAAGGCTCCTA
>CANQYH010000084.1 GCA_947628025.1 uncultured Lachnospiraceae bacterium
GGACATGGGACCGATAAGGCGCTTTTGGGCGGCATCCAGGGCTTTGGGACGGACGACGTGCGGATCCGGGATTCCTATGCGCTGGCGGACGCGGCCGGATTGTCCTACCGTTTCATATGGGATGAAACGACGAAGACGAATCATCCGAATACGGTGGATATTTATCTGGAAAGTCCGTCAGGAGAGACGCAGACGATCCGCGGCGAGTCGGTGGGCGGCGGGAAGATCCGCATCGTCCTGATCAACGGGATCGAGGTGGTCTTTACCGGCATTTACAGTACCCTGATCATCAAGCAGGCGGACAAGCCGGGCGTGGTGGCCCATGTGACCCAGGTGCTCAGCCATCATGGCGTGAACATCGCGTTCATGCGCCTGTACCGGGATTATAAGGGCGGCACCGGGTATCTGATCGTGGAGTCGGACGAGAACATACCGGACTATTTTCTGGAAGAGATCCGGACCAATCCGCTGGTGCATGAGATCATGCTGATCCAGATCTGACGGATCGCGGCGGAGCGCCCCGGAGGCGGTAAACCGGGCGGGCCAAACGAGGCAGATGGAGACAGAAGGAGGACGGCATCATGGATTTTACGAGCGGAAAAGAACTTTTTGAAATTTGTCAGGAGAACCGGTTCCCGATCTCCCGGGCTATGCTTTTGCGGGAAATGGATCTGGGCAAATGCGGGGAACAGACAGTGCGGGAAAAGCTGGAGCGGTCGCTGGAGATCATGGAGGCGTCGGTTCACGAACCGCTGGGAAAGCCGCGCCGGTCCCTCAGCGGACTGATCGGCGGGGAGGCGTGGAAAGTATATAACGCCGGTCAGACGCCGCCGCTGTGCGGAGAGATCCTGACCCGCGCCGTTGCCTACGCGATGGCGGTGCTGGAGGTAAACGCGGCGATGGGCCTGATCGTGGCAGCGCCCACCGCGGGATCGTCGGGCGTGCTGCCGGGCGCGCTGTTTTCCCTGAAAGAGCATTACGGCTGGTCCGAGACGAAAGTGATGGATGGCCTTTTGAACGCGGGCGCCATCGGCTATCTGCTGATGCGAAATGCTTCGGTATCCGGCGCGGAAGCCGGATGCCAGGCGGAGGTAGGCGCGGCGTCGGCCATGACGGCCAGCGCCATCGTGGAATTGATGGGCGGGCGTCCGGAAATGTGTTTCCAGGCGGCCAGTCTGGCGCTCTCCAACCTGCTGGGCCTGGTCTGTGATCCGATCGCCGGTCTGGTGGAAGTGCCCTGCCAGAGCCGCAACGCGATCGGGGTCGCCAACGCCTTTACCTGCGCGCAGCTGGCCCTCTGCGGCGTCACGCATCCGGTGCCATTCGACGAGATGGCCGAGGCCATGTACCGGGTGGGGCGGTCGCTGCCCTATGAACTGCGGGAATCCGCCAAAGGCGGCAACGCCGGGACGCCGACCGGCTGCCGGTGCGCGCGGGGAAGCTGCGGGGCGGGCTGAGAACGCGAAGCAAAAAAATGTAACTGCTGCCTCTAAATCCCAAAAATCTTCTTGCAAATTGGCGGCGGATGTGCTAATATGACCATAGCTAAATAGGATTTGAGTTCTGGCGGTCGCGTCAGACTATGTTTGAGAAAAAAAGCACTACTATCCTCCCGGACAGACGGGGGGGTAGTGAGTGCTTTTTCTTTTCATCGGTACAGATCCTGGCTGCGCGATGCCAGACGGCGAGAGGCCGCCGGCAACAACACGGATGGGGGGAGGCCTATGACGGAACAGTCGGAGGGATTATCTTCAGGTTCACTGGAAACCGCGGGCGCGTTTATCGTAAAGCTGAAAGCGATGGGCGGCGGCGGGATATCCGGGGAGGTATACGCGGTATTTCAGAAAAAGTCCGCACAGGTTTCGGGAGTGGATGAGGCGGTTCTGACGATCAACGACTGGCTGGAGGAAGGAAAGTCCCCGTCAGACAGGATGGGCCTGCGGAGGTTTGCGGAGAAGCGGAAAGCGGACCGAAGAGCGGACGCGGGCAGGGAGAGCGGACCGGGACCGGCCGGGAGCGGAGAGACCGTGCGGAGGACGGAGATATTTCAGATCCGCGTCCTGTACCGGCAGCACACGAGCTGGCAGGGCGAGATATTCTGGAGGAATCAGAAAGTCTGCTTCCGCAGTTGTCTGGAACTGATGGAGCTGATCCGGTCGGCGATGATCGGGGAGGGACCCAAAAGAAGCGGGGCGCGCGAGAGGAAGCGGCCGCCGGCGGCCTGTATCATATAAGGAACGGACCAGAGGGGAGGAATGAGCTGCAGGCGCATATAAGATAAAGAGAGAGGATGTTTTGGCATGTTAAGAATAGCATTCAAAACGAAAGGAAGGGGAGAGTTATTATGATGAAAGGAATGGGCAAAATCTATCGTCAGGGCATAGCGTTTATGATGGCTATGGTCCTGATAGCGGTGCATATCCTGACCTGCGCGGGTACAGCGTATGCAGAAGAAATGGGTACAAGCGAAGCGCAGGTTAATTATGAGATCAATCTGACTGCGCTTGGCAATGCCGTCAGGGCGATAAAAGAAGCGATTAAGGAAGGCACGGTAGAGCCGGTTTCCTATGAAGAAGAATTGAAAGATAAGTATAGAGGGGTCTCGGATCTGAGCCAAAGCACGATGTACGAGCTTTCTGTAGAAAGCAAAGTGGTGACTGCTGGCGAGTACGATACCGAGATGCGGGTGTTTTACAGACCGGATTCCTCGTCTGAAGAAAATGACGACATAATCGTATTGTTTGTCAATAATGATTCTGAGCGTCGGTCTTTTAGAGTAAAGATTGGGGACCACCAGTTTGATATTGTGTATGTCCGAGGCAAGACGAGTAGTGGCAGTGGGATCGAGACAGCCACAGGTTCGAATGCCACAGGTTCCAATGTGGGAGGGTCTTCTTCCGGTTCAGGGGTTGGGACGCCGTCGGATACGGACGCGCCGTCCGGATCCGATAAACCGTATGCGAAGAGTGTGACGGTACCTTGGAAAGTTTTGGCGGAGATGGAAGAGCAGAAGCCGGAAACAGGCTATCGGAAAGAAATTAGAGATCTTTTGACCGGCGTTACGATCAAAGATGCGGCCGGAAATTTGGTTACGGACGGCAAATTATATGTGGATGGGGAATATGATATTACGCTGAAGTTCCAGGAAGACGGTGCGCAGGGACTTCAGTTCGATGACAAGGATGGAACTTTAACTTATCGGATCCCGAGCATTTTCAAGATCACCGCCAAGGCGGATCAGCCTTTGAAAATAATGATTGATGGCGAGCCGGTTGAGATTGGCACTTATTCTGTCAGCGAGGACGGTTTGCTGACGATTACTCTTACTCAAGAGGGGAAAGACAAATTGGCGGCGGCCAGTAATATCGAGTTGTCCGTTACCATGAGGGGCACGGCTCAGCGGGCCGGCGGCGGCAGCGGCGGTATTGTCAATTTCGGCGGCGATGGCGGCGATTTCTCATTCGAAGTGACGGAGCAGCCTCGCGTCAGCGTGGAAAAACAGGGGCATTATACAGAGGATGCATCGGGAAAGAGCGGGGTGCTGGAATACACCGTGACGACCAAAGTGGAATATGGCGAGGTTCATGACGCAAAGATCACAGACGTACTTACGCCCCCGCAGAGCCAAGCGTTTAATTTGTCAGAGGCAGAGATCAAGACAGTCACGATTAAAAAAGCGGACGGCACAGTAAAGACGCTTTGTTCGCCTGGCGATTATAAGAGGAATGATGTGGACGCCGATCCTGAGAATCCCCAGGACGAAGCGTTCGAGATTGAGCTGCAGGGAGATTATGCCCAGCTGCAAAAGGGCGACGAGGTGTCTGTCACCTATGCCTATGACGTGAATTATGTTGAGGGTTCTACCGATACGTTTTGGGGGAACGTCCTGAATACAGTCACTGTGACAGGTATTATGCCGGTGGAGGATCCGGACCAGTCGGGCGGAATCACGCAGATCCCTGTGAACGAGCATCGCAGCAGCAATGTGGAGATTTATGTGTCGCCTGACGGCCGCGGCGTGGTGTGGAAAGATGAGGCCTATGACGAGGCAACTAAAACATTACACTATACCCTTTACACGGTGATACCGGGAGTTAAAGATGGGAAAGAATGGACACCTCTTTATATACAGGACGATATGATCGTGGAATACAATGGTGAGTACTGGTATCTCCAGGAGTTTAAGTGGGATGATGCTAAGGGCGAGCCTACTGGCAGAGTTAAGAATCTGAAAGTCAGCGCGAGGAATGTGCCTCACTGGATTGATTGGGCCAATGGCGATGTCGACGATGATATTAAAAAAGAGTTGAAGAAATACAAAGAGAACGCAGAGACACTGAATACGTGCTTCAACTTCAATGATACGTTGGCAGACTATCATCCCGAAAATATAAGTGAATATGTCTATAGGTATGGAGACACGAGACTGAATATTATTTTTGGCCTTGACGGTGATAAAAGATGGGGTGACTATTGGGAAAAGTGGGGACGTTGGACTTACGGCGAAGATCGTCTGATTATTACAGAGTACGATCTGGATATGAGCGGAAATGACGAGATAGAACTTACTAATCAATTGTGGGATAGTGAGACGAAAGAAACCCTGCGGCTGACCCCGGATAAAATCCTGAAAGCAGGTATCAGGAATAACGTCAATCTTCGTTACGGCGGAAATTATCCTGGATACTCGGTCTTTTTCAACAACAATGATACGATTAACAAAACCGGTGAACTGGATAAAGAAACGAATACCATCGAGTACACGGTAACCATAAATACGACGGATCGTACGGTGCGGGATTACTTTAAGAGTGTAACAGATAACTGGTATCAACTATCTACAGATGAAAGATTCGGATGGGCATGGAACAATGAGAAAATGTATCCAGCTAGTATGCAGGCAGTTTTTTACGACGTATTGCCTGAAGGTTGGGATTATGTAGAGGGCAGTCTGTATGCCACTGTGGACATTCAAGGCAAGCACGGTCCTTATCCCTATCAGCAACAAACGTTCGTTAATAATGGTAAAACGGTTACGATTAATGCGGAGGGCCAGGAAGAAATCAGTGCGCCATTGGTATTTTTCTACGAAGAACAGCCGGGTACTTATAATCTATCGCTGTTTGACATGTTCGGCGATCAAACGGAGAAACTCTCTTTTACCTATACGGTGGAAGCTGACGCTGAATGGATAAAGCAACACGCTACTGCCAATGAGGCCGTTAAGGTGCATAACCACGCCGAGATTCAAGATAGAGAGGGGACGCACTGGAAAACGGACAACGAGATTGACTACTATCCCGCAAAGTTGACTAAGAAACATGAGCAGGTAGATGGCGAGACCGATTTGATGAGATTTACGCTGACCCTTAATCCCGAGGCGGCAGACTATGTACCTGGTGAAGAAACTTTGACTGTGGTGGATAAAAGTTCTAATCTCGAGATCGACAGAGATACTATTAAGGTGAAGAACACTAAAGACCCAGACGCGAAAGTTGACTTCAGGGTGCTGGATGGTGAAAAACCGGGTCAGTTTAAGATTGAAGTCCCTGATGAAACGGCTCTGACCATCACATATGAGGCATATATCAAGCAGATGGGCGTAGGCATACTGATTTCCAACGAAGCTGAGATTGTAGGCGTGCAAGGCTCTGATAGCGGAGGTGAGGCGACGATAAACGTCAACGAAATCCATGCCATCGGTTCAGGCAATACGTATAAAATGACAGTAGAGAAGGTCGACGAGGACGGAAATAAGCTGAGCGGAGCACTGTTTAATTGCTATATAGTTTTGAAAGAAGGTTCTCACTTATTCAATGATAAAAAGAACGTATTTGATATCGAAATAAATGGAAAGGAGTGTCAGGCATATTACCTCGGTAGTCCATTTACTGGTGAGGACGGTACTTTCACATTCACTGATTCGCATCTGGAACCTGGTAATTACTATATCCTGGATGAAATTGCCGCTCCTAAAGGTTACTTGAAGCTGGATAAGCCCGTAATCTTCTATTATGGTCCTGAACCCGTGGGAGGTGTGGACAAGGAAAAATATGGGGCTGACGTACAGATTGTCAATAAAAACGGTACACTGACCGTGAAGAATGAACGAGACCTGGGCGACTTGACGATTAACAAAACCATTAATCTTCCTGAGGGTGGTTTGATCGTTGACGGGAAGCCTGTTACCGAGAAAACTTTGATCTTCGACATTGAGGCAGTGGATCAGATGGTCGGAGAGGAGGAGTATATCGCAGGCAAAGCCGGACGCGTCAAGCTGAACGGTATATTTGAGTTAGTCAAGGGCGAGGAAACGGTTGGAACAGTTGAGTTCGAAAATGGCTGGGCCGAGATCAGGCTTACGGTTAAGGCGGATGATGGCTGGAAGAACAGCGTCACCATCAAGGACCTGCCCGCAGGATATTACGTGGTCAAGGAACTGAAGATGGACGGCGATATTCAGAATTATGTTTGGACAGTCGATCATGGATTCGGTACTTACTATGTTACGCAAGGAGAGCCTGGAGTAGCCAATATTACCAACACGTATGTGCCGTACGATGGCGAGATCCCCATTCGGATTACCAAGACCGTTCGTACCGATGGAGGGACTCCTGAGAAGCGAACTTTTACGTTCCAGATTACCGGAACTTCCGTAGATGGTTCAATTGTCGATCCTATGAAGGTCGAAGTGGAGTCTGGTTCTACCAAAGAAATCGCTCTGAAGCCCGGTAATTACACAATCACGGAGATTGGTGACAGGAAGATCGACGGCTATGTTTTCGATGGCGTGTCAATCCAGGGCAGACCTGGCGTTTATAGCTTTACGCTTTTAGCGCCGTCCGATCCCGATCCTGACAACCATCCGGATCACACGATCACGATTAGCGCCGTCAACAGTTATCACCGCGGCAGTTTGACAGTCACGAAGACGGTCGAGGTTGAAGGGGACTCCGATATTGGTGATACGGCGTATCAGTTCGACATCGCTGGACCCGAGGGCGTAGACGGAAGCTACACCACCAGTACTGGCAGTACAGTAACATTCCAGGGCCGTCATGCGGATGTGGAACTGAAAGGCGGAGACAGCATTACGATCAATGGAGTGCCTGCCGGCGATTATACCGTGACTGAAAAGCGGGACAGTGCTCAGGTTAAAGATTATGTCCTGGAAGTAAGCGGGGAGAGAACCGCAGCGGTAGCCACAAGCGGTGATACCGCGGTTGAAATTACCAATAAATATATCAAGGCCGGCAAGTTGACAGTCGTTAAGAGCCTGCAGGGAGATGCGGAGGAGGAAGCAGAGAATAAGAAGTTCACGTTTACGGTAACCGGCCCCAGCTATCCGGATGGTTATGAGATTACGATTGAAGGGGCAGGCGAAGAGACACTTGAAGGACTGATTCCTGGTAAGTACACTGTGACGGAGAATAAAGACGACGCTGAAATCCCAGGCTATACGTTAGATGTTACCGATGATGGGACAGTTATAGCTGAGGTTGTAGCTGATCAAGTCGCAACTGCTGAGATTACCAATAAATATACTCGTGAGAAACCGGTTCTTGGCTCTTTGACAATTACGAAAACTGTTGTTGATGGCGGAGAGAAAGCGGCTGACAAGACTTATACGTTCACGGTGACTGGGCCTAATGGCTACTACAGTGGGAAGCTGGAACTCAAAGCAGAAGAGACGAAAACACTTGCAGATCTGGAGCCTGGCGAGTATACCATAACCGAGCAGGATGCTGAGATAGACGGCTACACCCTGAAAGTAACTGGCGATGGCAATGTGACGGTGAAAGCGGGCGAGGATATTCCTGTGACCGTCACTAACACCTACACACCGGAGGAGACGCCGACGAATCCGACCGAGCCAACGGAACCGACGAGCCCGACGGAACCGACCAAGCCGACGAGCCCGACGGAACCGACCGAGCCAACGAGCCCGACGGAACCGACTGAGCCAACGAGTCCGACGGAACCGACCGAGCCGACGAGTCCGACGGAGCCGACCAGCCCGACCGAGCCAACAGAGCCGACGAGCCCGACGAATCCAATAGAGCCGACGGAACCGACGAGTCCGACGGAGCCGACGAGCCCAACAGAGCCGACGGAACCGACAAGCCCGACGAGCCCGACGGAGCCGACGAGCCCAACCAATCCGACCGAGCCGACGAGCCCGACGAGCCCAACGAATCCGACGGAACCGACGAATCCGACCGAGCCGACGAACCCAACGAATCCGACCGGGCCGACGAGCCCGACGGAGCCGACGAACCCAACGAGCCCGACGGAATCGACGAGCCCAACAAATCCGACGGAACCGACAAACCCGACCGAGCCAACCAGTCCGACGAGCCCAATCGAACCCAGCACGGAGAATCCGACGACCCCGATTACGACGGCCCCGGAGAACCCGACGAGCCTGACCGTGGAAAGCCCGACGAATCCGACCGAGCCGTCCCCGGAGAACGTGACGGAGCCTGCTACAGAGAATCCGACCGAGCCGAATCCGACCGAACCATTGACTCCGATTGAGGATGAAGACGTTCCGCTGGAAGATGCGCCGCCGGTAGACCTCCTCGATGAGGCGATTCCGCTGAGCAGCGTGCCGCAGCAGGAGATATTCGATGAAGATGTACCGCTGACAGCGGGTATACCGAAGACCGGCGACGAGTCCCATACCGCATTGGCGGGGATGCTGTCCCTGATGGCGCTTGGCATGATGGGCATCTTCGCGGCTTTCCGGAAGAAAGAGGACACTGAATAAAACCCTATCCAAAATAATTGTACCGGTGCGGTCCGCAAGGGCCGTACCGGTACAGTTTGTTTCCGGAATATTTCGAGATCTGCGTTTCGGCGGGTATCCCTACCATACCCATATCCCGTCGCGGTCGACATAGCAGCCGTCGGGGGTCATGGCGTCGGTCAGCAGCTGCCCGTTTTCGTCAAAATAGTACCAAAGTCCGGTGACGCGGGACTGGACCCAGCCGCCGGCGACCATGTAGCCGTCCTCTCCCATATAGTACCAGATTCCGTCCTCGGGGTCCCGGTACCAGGAGTCCGTCAGATAGGAACCGTCTTCGTACTGGATCCACCAGCCGCGGCGGTCGCAGAGCCAGGTCCCGTCCGGAGTGCTGTCGGGAATGGAGATCGTATAGAACGGTGATTCCCAATCTTTTGTGAGCCGGTACAGGACGGACCATTTGGCGTCCAGTTCCGGGACGTAGACCAGGAGCCAGATCAGAGGATCTTCCGCCGCGTATGGCAGGAGGGCGTCGGGGCAGGCCGGATAGGCTTTCTGATATTCCAGCGGTTCCGTGTACGCGGCGTCCAGAGTATATTGCGTGGCCTTGTAAGTGGCGGCGACCCTGCCGTCCGGCAGGACCGTATATCCGCTGTATTCGTCCGGATCCCTGGTATTGTCGTCTTCGCGCGGAATGACGACCCAGCACAGGAACGCGGTCTGCCGGTCCAGATCAAGGGAGGAAGCACCTTTTTCAATCATGACGGCGTCTCCTTTGGGGAGAACGGCATATTGAGCGCCCAGATCGGCGTACCCGTCGCCGCCGTCCGAACGGAGGCTGTGCGTACCCTGGTACAATTCCTCCAGATGCGTATACGTTTCGCCATAGAGCCGCTCCGTACCGAAATACAGATGAGGCGGCGGAGCCGCCTGAACGCTGAAAACGGAGTGGATCGCGAAAACAGCGGTCAGGACGGCGGCCGGCATATAGTTTCTGAATCTCATGAAAGGTCCTTTCTTACGTAAAAGCAGCTGTTATTCTGCCATCAGCTTCTGGTACGTGGCATGCTGTTCCAGAGCCGCGGTCAATTTGGCCATTTCGGACAGATCTCCCAGCAGGATTACGCCGCACAGGCGGTTGTTCAGGAAGAAATATTTTTTGTACTGGCCCTTGCCCATGTCGCGGAATTCCACGGTCTTGTAGAGCAGGTTCGGGTTCTTGCCGTTGTCCCCGGCGGCGAACAGCGCGGTGTTCATGCCATGGAACGTCAGGGCGGCGGACACCGGCGCGTACTCGATCGCTTCTCCGGCCGCGTTGGCCCCGGCGACCTTGCCCTGTTCCGACGCTTCCGGCCAGATACCCAGGTTCAGTCCCTGGAATTCGGCGCAGTCTCCGCAGGCGTAGATGCCGGGGATACTGGTCTCCATGTGGGCGTTTACCTTGATGGCGCGGCCGGTTTCCAGGCCCATCGCGGACGCCAGGGTGATGTTGGCGCGGATGCCGGTGGAAATGACGGCCATCTGCGCTTCAAAGAATTGTCCGTCGGTCAGGCGGACGCCCGAGACATGGCCGGATTCCCCGGCGATCTCTGCGATATTTGCGCCGGTCAGGATCCGGATCCCCTGTTTGGCGGACAGATTCTTTAAAATTTCTCCTGCGCTTTCGTCCAGCTGCCGGCCCATCAGTACGGGGGCCGCCTCCAGTACGGTCACGTCCAGCCCGGCTTTTTTCAGCTCCCACGCGGCTTCCAGGCCCAGCACGCCTCCGCCGATGACGACGGCGGATCTGGATTGCTTCATCAGTCCCTCGACCTTGCGCACATCGTCGAGACGGCGGATGGAGACCGCTTCCGGCAGTTCCGCTCCTTTGACCGGCGGGATGAAACATTCGCTGCCCAGGGCGCAGATCAGCCGCGTGTAATGGATCTTTGCGCCGTCGTCGAGGCAGACGTTATTCTCGAATGTGTCTACGGAAACCACGTTCCGCCCCAGGATCTGGTAGACCTGGTTGATCTCGTACCAGCTTTCGGGCTCGATGGCGATCTGGTCCGCTTCCAGCCCCGCGACCAGGGCTTTGGTCAGCATCGGGCGGTTGTAGGCGGAGTATTTCTCGTTGGAGATCATGACGATGGTTCCGGTCTTATCGCGTTCCCGGATGGCTTTGGCCGCGTTGAAGCCGGCGGCTCCGTTGCCCAGGATCACATAATATTCTTTCGTGTTGTTGATGAAGCCGCTCTCTTCGACCTCTACGGGGACGAAATTCTCCTTGCCTACGCCGCAGACCGGGCAGACTTCGATGGAGGAATCGAAGATCTCGCCGCAGACCAGGCAT
>CANQYH010000085.1 GCA_947628025.1 uncultured Lachnospiraceae bacterium
GGATCGTAAATACCGCCGGCTCCGTTTCTTCCGGCTGAGTCGGGGCTTCCGTCTCCGGCTCGCTCGGCGCAGGCTGGGTCGGAGCCTCCGTCTCCGGCTCCATCTCGGTTTCCGGTTCTGTTTCTGTCTCCGGCTCCGTCGCCGCCTCGGTGCGGTACACGCGGACTTCCTGCGTCTCTTCCACCGTCTCCGCCTGTTCCTCCGCCGCTTCTTCCGCGGTCTGCCGGGCGCGCAGTTCCACGGCCAGTTCCGCCGCCTGGGCGAAGTCTTCCTCCGTCTCCAGGCCGATGGCCGTCAGATCCAGATTCTCCTGCTGCTCCAGGACCGCTTCCAGTCCCACCGCGCCCAGATCCTGCCAGTCGAACGATTCCTTGGACTCCAGCCGGTAAGCCGAATCCATCTGGTTGGCGGGCAGTACGCTGTCGGTCCCTTTCACGATCACCGCTTTCTGCCCCGGCTCCACAGACACGGAATCCGTCCCCACGTTCCAGTTCACATGTCCCTCGATGAGATAGAGATCGATGCTGTCTTCCCCGAACTGCAGCAGTCCGCTGGTCCCGCGGATGCTCATGGAAGTCTGGGCCGCGTCAAAGGTCAGCTCCTCGTCCTCTTCCAGCGGCTTCTCCACATTGAAAAACAGCTCGCCGCTCTTTAGGGTCAGCTTCAGCTTCTTCGCGGAAGACTGGGTGATCTCCACCTGGCTGTTGCTGTCCAGCTTGATCGTCTTGTCGTCGTCCGCCGTGAAATACAGGGTCGTCCCCGCTCCAGTGCGGACCGTGCTCCCCTGTCCCAAAGGCATCCCGGCCGCGGCTTTCGTTTCCCGTCCGGCGCCCCGCTTCACATACGCCTCGCTTCCGCTCAGGGACAGGATCGAAAACCGCCGGCTTTCCGCCGTCACCTCATCCGCCAGCGTTTTGAAATTCACCGCCAGAAAAAAGATTGCCAGGGCCATAACCGCCCATCTTCCCAGCCGGTTCTTTCCGTTCATGATCTCTTTCTCCTCTCATTCGATCTTATATCCAACCACCGGGACACGCATCCCCTCGCGTGCCATAAAAACCTCCGTATGCGGGCACAACAGGCCCGATGCCTCTTTCATGCCGTGCTCGATCTCAGCCAGCTCCCCGTCGGTCCTGCCCCAGTCATGGTGGCAGACGCAGAGCTTTTCCGCGCCGCACTGCCCGGCCATTTTAAGCCCCTGCCGCCAGTAGCTGTGGCCGAAGCCCCGGCAGCGCGCGTATTCTTCTTCCCCATAGGGCGCGTCGAAAATCAGCAGGCCGCAGTTTTGGGCAAACGTCTGGTAGCTTTCCCATACCTCAGAGACTTCGCAGTCCAGCCCGTACACCGCAGACGCCCCGTCCCATTCCAGCCGGTACAAAAGCCCCCCGTCCGGATGGCGGGAATCCATGGTCCGCAGCACCGTCCCCGCTTCCGTCGCCACCGTCTGCCCGGGCCGCAGATCGTGCCATTCGATCTTTGCCGGGACCTGGTCAACCCTGACCGGCCAGTACGGCGGCCCCAGCGCCTCCCTAAGCCGCTGCCGGAATCCCTGCCCGTCTCCCGCGGGACCGTAAATGTGAAGTTTCCTCCCTGCCTGGAACAGCTGCGGGAACAGCATAAACCCCTGGATATGGTCCAGGTGCACATGGCTGAACAGGATATGGACCGGCCGTCCCGGATCCCGTTTTCCCAGCTGTTCCTCCATCTCCAGCCACCGGCCCAGCGCCGCGATCCCGGTGCCGCCGTCGAAGATCACCAGCTCTTCGCCGCAGTCCGCCGACACGCAGGCGGTATTGCCCCCGTAGACCATCCGGTCCGCGAAAGGGGCAGGGCAGGAGCCCCGCACGCCCCAAAAGCGCACTTCTATTCCATCCGTCATCGTGCCGCCCCCTACCTGGCCAGATAGACCACCGTAATATCATCCGACTGGGGCGCGCCTTTCGCGAAATGCTCCAGCTCCCCGTACAGTGCGTCCAGAAGCTCTTCCGGCGCGTCCGCCTGGTCCATATGGCGGTTCAGGGTCTCCAAAAGCCTGTCGTCCCCGAACATCACGCCGTCCTTATCGAACGCCTCCGTCACCCCGTCGGTGTAAAGGCAGATCCGGCTGCCCGCGTCCAGCTGCGCGGTCTGTTCCCGATAAGGCAGGTCCTCCATGGCTCCCAGCACGAAATCCGCCTTGCAGTCCAGGAACCGGAACTTCCCTTTCGCCGTGCTGATGCAGGGCTTATTGTGGCCCGCGTTGACGTAGGTCAGCAGGCCGGTCTCCGTATCCAGCACGGCGATGAACGCCGTCACAAACAGCGACTCTTCATTGTCGTCGTTGAGCCGGTCGTTGACCAGCTCGGCCATTCTCCCGACCTGGATGCCCAGTTTCATATGGGTCTTGATCTGGGCCTTGGCGACGGTCATAAATAGCGCCGCAGGCACGCCCTTGCCGGATACGTCGGCGATCAGGAAGCACATCCGGTGATCGTCGATGAGGAACACGTCATAGAAATCGCCGCCGACCTCCTTGGCCGGCTTCATGCGGGCCGTGATATGTACGTCCGGCAGAGCCTGGAATTCTTCGAATGATTTGGGCAGGAACCCGGTCTGGATCCGGGCGGCCACCTCCAGCTCCGAGCGCAGACGCTCGCGCTCCGTCACCATCTGGGTCGTCTTCGTATACAAAAGCTCCAGCAGGGCCCCGTAGACCTTGCGGTTCTTCTCCGCGATCTCCTCAAACAGCCCCCTGGGAATATTGGCGCAGAGCACGGGCGTCGCGGCCCGGACCGTGGCCTTGCGGACCCCGTCCTTGATCAGGGCCAGCTCTCCCGCCACGTCGCCCTCCGACAGTTCATTCACCAGGTTCGTGCCGATCAGGACCTGGGCTTTCCCTTCCAGGAAAATATACATGCCGTCGTCAGGCTCCGCCCCCTCCGTCATCAGATCCTCTCCGGCCTCAAAACGCACCGGCTTCGCGGCCTCCAAAAGCAGCCGGGAACCCTCCGGCATCTGCCCGTCGTCCCGGATCTGAAAAAAATCCCGTATGATCTTTAATTGTCTCCAATCGTTCTCCATCCGTATCCATCCTCCCTGCGTCCGCAAATTTCCTGTGTACTAAAAATGTCTAATAATTCGTCAAGAAATGTTAAAGATTTCTTTGTAATTGTCAAATTATTCCCGATATAGAGACATTATATAATGAAATTTTTGATTTTGCAACCTGTAATAAAAGAACCTGCTTCCGGCTGCCGCACTTCTACTCCAAACGGCGAAAAAAATACCGCTGCGACGAGTACACAACGGTATTTTCAATGGGCTTTCGGGACTTTTGGCTGATGTCCCGCAGGCCCGGTATTATGAGAATAAGGAAGCGGCCGGATCGCTTTTCTTTCGATCGGTCCGATTCCGGCGGTACCCACGTCAATGCTCAAAGCCTTCGGGGTACGGCCCCTGCAGCCGGTTGGGCAGGCCGCTTTCCCCGTCGAAGCTGACCTCGAAAAACCGTCCGTCCTCCAGAAACAGCCGCACGTCGTCCCCCAGGCCCCAGCCGTCGGAAACGATCCCGCCCTGCTGGAGAAACGGCAAACGCTCGTAGGTCCAGCGCGCCAGAGCCAGTTTATCCCCCGTATCCACATCCATGGCCGCCGGATCCAGAGGGGACCACTCCACCCATTCCTGCTTCCAGGACAGATCGATGCCGCCGACCACATTCTCCCCGGCCCCCTGGGCGGGTCCGCGGCTGAAACCCAAAAAGCTGTTTTCGCAGTCCGGCTCCAATCCGAACCAGACACCGTATTCCGAAGCTTTGGCGTAGCACCGCCGCGGTGCAAACCCGGTCAGGCCGTAAAGGCACTGAAGTCCCATATACGCGAACTGCCGCTGGGTGAATACCTCCGCATTTCCCATAAAAGGCAGATCCGGATCGCCGGTATCCACATATTCCCCCTCCGGCACGAACGTCACGACCGCCGCCGCCACCTCCGGGGCCAGTTCTTCCATTCCCTGTACGGAACAGGCCGTCTGCCCGCAGGTCAGCTGTCCGTTCCACAGATGCCGGTAACGGCGCTCCGAGCCGTCCCACGCAGTCAGCGTCACCGCGGCCTCTCCGGTATTATCGCCCGCGGCCGGGCCGCAGGACAGCGTATATCCGTCCGGATACTGGATCGTGTACGCGGTATATTCCTCCACGCCCCGGTCAAAAACCGCCGGCGGCTCAAACGGGGAATTGAAGCTCAGGATCTCATTTTCCCCGTCGGAATCGAGATCGGCCTCACAGGGCGTCCCCTGAAACAGGGCCCACAGCACCGGAACCTGCCGGTTTTCATCTACCACAAAATAATAGGTGTCCTTGTGATCGAACCTCCAGGAACGGCAGGTCAGCTTGCAGCCCGCGTACCCCAGCGCCTCGAACGCCGCCAGACTGGGGCTGCCCGCATCGGGCTCGTCCTCGGCAATGCGGGCGATCACCGTATACTGCCGTCCGCCCGAAGCATCAACCCCGGAATCATAAGCCGCCAACAAATGCCACAGCGGTCGCCCCAGATCATCCGTATAGTCGCTGCGTTCCCGGTAAAACGTGACCGTATAGGCCGAATCGGGAAAATGATACGCAAAAAGCCGGTTCTTCTCCACCGTCTCCGCGTCCGCCGGGTCCCCGTAATTAGCATAGGAGCCGAAGCGGCGGCACTCCTCCCCCTGTACTGTGAGCGTTTCCAGAAACGCCTGGGGTTCGCTTTCCGCATACTGCGTTTCTTCTGCTTCCTCTATCACATCCGCCATCGTTCCATCCGTTCCCAACTCACCCGCCGCGTTCTCAGGGATGTCCGCCGTAAAGTCTTCCTCCGTTTCCTGCAGACTGCCCATGGAAAGCGACGCTTCCTCTGCGGTCGCCGGGTCCTCTTTCGTATACCGCATATAGTCGCCCCAGACGCTGACCGCCAGCGTGACGGCCGCCCCCAGCAGACAGCCGATCACAATTCCCGCCGAAAGCCGCGAAAAAAAACGGTCTTTCCATACCGTGCCGCGGCCCTGTTCTGTTTCCTGCGGCTGAACCGTAACGGCCGCCGTTTCTTCGTTTTCCTGCGTTTGATTTTCCGCTATCTCCGCCTCCCGGCCGTCCTCCCCCAGCGTCAGCGCCTGCAGATCCGTCCGCAGCACCTGCGCCAGCCGGAGCAGATTTTCCGTGCTGGGCCGGCTCTGCCCTGTCTCCCATTTGCCGACCGCCTGGCGGCTCACGTCCAGCGCCCCGGCCACTTCCTCCTGGGTCAGCCCCGCCTGTTCCCTGGCCCGGCGGATGCGGCCGACCATTGTATTCTCATCCATACGTTCCATTCATGTCCTCCCGGTTGTATTGATACATGAATCATACCAGCAAAAGCTCTTTTTTTCTACCAACCGAGGCCCAAAATCCTGTCAACTATTGGTTGCGCGGCCCGATTTCCTGATCAAAAGGCCGTTTTCCGTCACAGATTATTCCGGCCGTAACGAAAAATGGCCCTGTGAGACATTCTCCTCCCACAGAGCCACCCATTTTTCTGATTCCTGTATAGATCCGTTCCCGTCAATTCTGCCCAAAAGACCTGCTTGTCAAACGCACCGCAGCGATCCCTCAGCCATTCCATCCTTGTCCCAGCACCTCTTCCAGCATCTGCTCTCGATAATCCGCATCCCGAATCACCTTTGCCACCTCCTCCGTGCGGCCTGATTCGGTCAGCTTGTCAATGAGCGCCGCCAGGAGGCTCATGCCCTCTTCTCTGGCCTGATTCACCATCTCCTCCATCGCTTTACACATCATGCTCACTCCTTCCGGATTCTCTTTCAGATAACGAGTACGGTCTGCCATCAGACGATAGTTCATATCGGCGGCAGACGCACAGCGCCCCGGTCCATCCACTGCGCTGATCGACCGGGGCGAAAATGATGATATTACGCGTCTTTCCTGTCCAGGATCTCCATAAACTCCTGGCCGGTTATGGTCTCTCTCTCATAGAGATACTTGCTGATCTCATCCAGCTTGCGGCGGTTCTCCGACAGCAGGGCGTACGCTTTCGCGTGCTGGGCTTTCACCAGCTCCACCACTTTCGCGTCCACGGCCGCCGCCGTCGTCTCGCTGCAGGCCAGGCTGGAATCGCCGCCCAGATAAGCGCCATTTACGGTCTCCAGCGCCACCATATCGAAATCCTCGCTCATGCCGTAGCGCGTGACCATGGCGCGGGCCAGCTTCGTCGCCTGCTCGATATCGTTGCTGGCGCCGGTGGTGACGGACCCAAAGACCAGCTCCTCCGCGGCTCGCCCGCCGGTAAAGGTAGCGATCTTATCCAGCAGCTCTTCCTTGCTCAAAAGGGCATGGTCCCCGTCCTCCACCTGCATGGTAAAGCCCAGCGCGCCGGACGTCCTGGGCACGATCGTGATCTTCTGCACCGGGGCGGAGTGATGCTGCAGCGCCGCCACCAGGGCGTGTCCCACCTCATGATAGGCCACGATACATTTCTCTTTCTCGCTGAGGATCGCGTTCTTCTTCTGCGCACCCGCCAGAATGGTGTCGACGGCCTCCTGCAGATCCGGCTGCGTGACGACGGACCGCCCGTGACGAACCGCTCCCAGCGCGGCCTCATTGACGATATTGGCCAGCTCCGCTCCGGAAGCGCCCGGCGTCATACGGGCCACGACATTGAAATCGCACCCCGAGTCCAGTTTTACCTTCCGTCCGTGAAGCTTCAGGATCGCCTCGCGCCCCGCCAGATCCGGCAGTTCCACCGGGACCCGACGGTCAAACCGGCCCGGCCGCAAAAGCGCGGGATCCAGAGTCTCCGGCCGGTTGGTGGCCGCCAGGATCACGACGCCTTTCGTGGCGTCAAACCCGTCCATCTCCGTCAAAAGCTGGTTCAGCGTCTGCTCCCGCTCGTCGTTGCCGCCGATTCCGCTTCCGCTGTCGCGCTTTTTGCCGATGGTATCGATCTCGTCGATGAACACGATGCAGGGCGCTTTTTCACCGGCCTGCTTGAACAGGTCCCTGACCTTGCTGGCGCCCATGCCCACGAACATTTCCACAAACTCGCTGCCCGCGATGCTGAAAAAAGGCACCTCCGCCTCGCCGGCCACGGCCCGGGCCAGAAGCGTCTTGCCGGTGCCCGGCGGGCCCACTAAAAGCGCTCCCTTGGGCATCTTGGCGCCGATCTCCTCATATTTCTTCGGATCATGCAGGAACTCTACGATCTCTTTCAGACTCTCTTTGGCTTCCTCCTGACCGGCCACGTCGCTGAAATGGATGCCGGTCTTATCGTCCACCACGTATTCTTTCGCGCCGGATTTCCCGCCGAACATCATGGCGTTCATCCCGCCCTCGCCCATCATCTGCTTCGTGACGCGGCGGCTGAACCAGGTCGCCAAAAGAATCAGCGGCAGGAACGGCAGGATCCAGTTGGTCAGCAGGTATTCCAGGATCCCCTGCTGCCGGTAAACCCGGCCGAAGCTGACCCCAGCCTTATCCAGACGCTCGACGATGGCGTAGTCCTGCGGGATCACATTCGTCTGATAAACGTCGTCCTCATTGTCAATAAAATAGATCTGTTCATCCTCCAGCTGCACTATTTTCAGACGGTTTTCTTCCAGCATCTTGAGAAATGTGCCGTAATCCACCTCATGGATCTGCGATTTCAGAATGGACGGGAACAAAAACGCATTGAGCAGAAGCATGATCAATATTACGATACCATAGGAAACCAGAAACGGCCTCCGCTGCCTGCGGCGGTCCTGATTCGGATCCGATTGCTGCATAAATCAACACCTCCTGGTTGTTTTGGCTGCCGTTCCTGAAACGACCCGCAGACGGTCTCTGCCGCCGGTCTTTCAGATGCGACCGATACAAAAATCCCCCCGTATCGCCGCCTGCAGCCTTTTGTTTTTCCACAGACGATTATACGAGGAAATAAATTTAATGTCAAGTCTCGCGGGCAGCCCGCCGGGGGATTTCACAGAATGTTCAGATTTTATCTTCCTGTCTCCTCCCCATCTCCGGTGCTGAAGACCGCGCTGCGCACGATCTCCACGAAATCCCTGGTATAATGGGAAATATAGCTCCCTTTCCGGAACGCCGCCACAAAATCGGAAGTGACCCGCGTTTCCCCGAAGCTGTAGCAGTCGATCGGCAGCTTCTTTACGCGGTGCCGCAGGTGCGTCTCGAAAATAAACGCGATGCCGTAGCCTACCGACACCAGCTCCATGATCGCCGGAAGACTGCCGGTATACAGGACATTTTCCAGCTGGATCCCGTGATCTTTCAGATAACTGTCCATGATCTGCCGCGTGCGGTGTTCCGGCTTCATCATCAGGATCCGCTCCTTTTTCAGAAGCTCCACGTCCAGCTTCGGATAGCGGCTGGCCGGGTTAGGCGACGCGAAGCGGCCGATGGGATGATCGCGGCAGGTGCAGATCAGCAGCTCTTCCTCCTCCATCAGCGTCTCGTACTCGATCTGCGGATTGGCGACGCTGGGCCTGCTGTAAAACGCCACTTCCACCTGTCCGTCGATCAGACGGCGGTCATTTTCATCCGAGGACCCTTCAAAGATATTGACTTTCACATGCGGGTAACGGTCCTGGAATTTCGGCAGGGTGCAGGGAAGCATATAAATGCCGCGCATATTGGCGAACGCCACGTTCAGTACGCCCACGTCGCGCCGGATGATATCGGCCAGCTCCGCGTCCAGGTCGCTTTTGATCTGGAGGATCTGGGCCGCCTTTTCCACGTACCGCTCTCCGGCGTAGGTCGGCACATACTTATGCCCGATCTTCCTGAACAGCCGAAGCCCCAGCTCGTCCTCCAGCGTGATCAGGAATTTGCTGAGCGTCGGCTGGCCCACGTAAAGCGACTCGGCCGCCTTGGTGATATTCTGGTACTTCGCGATCGCCAAAATGTAATTCAGTTCCCGAAAATCCATGACTCCCTCCTGTTCCGATCCCGGAAAGATCCCGTCTCCCCGGCCGCCTTTTCTTCCGTATATCCGGCTTTCCGCTTCTATCATAACACAATCCGGCCGGGAATGAAATTCAAAAAAGGCATGGTTTTCATCGAAAGCAGGAATAATTGTTGAATCTGCCTTATAAATTCTCTGTTTTCTTATGCACTTTGCACATGATCATTCCTTTTCAACATGGAAACGATTGGAACCATGAATTTCACTTTTTCGCATCCCCATGCTACGATGAGACTATCGAAAACGGAGCCGGACGGGCGGCCCGGCCAACCGCCCGAAACGGCAGAGCCGCAGGAAGCTTTCTGCGGCAGCAAAATAAACAGATGGAGGTTATATCATGCAAACCAAGGAAACGTACCGTCTCCCGGTCACGATCATGCGGGGCGGAACCAGCAAGGGCGTATACATCCTGGAATCCGAACTTCCGCAGGACCACGCGGCCTGGGAGCCCCTGCTCCTGCGCCTCATGGGCAGTCCCGACAAAAAACAGATCGACGGCCTGGGCGGATCTCAATCCGTCACCAGCAAGGTCGCCATCGTTAAACGTTCTGAACGTCCCGACGCGGACGTGGACTACACCTTCGCCCAGGTATCCGTGGATAAGCCCTTAGTCAGCTACAAGGGGAACTGCGGCAATATCTCCTCCGGCGTAGGACCTTTCGCGCTGGAAAAAGGGCTGCTAGAGATCCGCGGCGACGTCACGCCGGTGCGGATCTACAACACCAATACCGGCAAGATCATCATTGCGGACGTACATACTCCCGGCGGCCAGGTGGCATATGACGGAGATTTTTCCATCGCCGGCGTGCCGGGAACCGCCGCTCCGATCCGGCTGAAATTCGTGAATCCGGCCGGGACCCTGGGAAAGGGCCTGCTGCCCACCGGAAACGCCGTCGATACGCTGGATGTGCCGGGCTACGGCCCCGTACAGGTATCCATCGTGGACGCCGCCAATCCGCTGGTCTTCGTAAAAGCCGCGGATCTGGGGCTGACGGGCCGGGAACTGCCGGACGGACTGAACGCGGATCCTGAAAAGCTGGATCTGCTGGAAAAGGTCCGCGGGCTGGCCGCGGTAAAACTGGGACTCATCAGCGACTACACGCGCTCTGCCTGGGAGACGCCGGGCATCCCGAAAATGACGTTCGTATCGGAGGCGGCCGCCTACACCACATCGGACGGCCAGGAGATCCGGCGGGAGGACATCGATCTCCTCTCCCGCATGATGTCCATGCAGAAGACCCACCCCAGCTACGCCATGACCGGCGCCATGTGTACGGCAGCGGCGGCCGTCGTCCCGGGCAGCATCGTAAACCAGGTGCTCTCTCCCTCCGCCGACACCCAGTTCATCCGGATCGGCCATCCCGGCGGCATCCTGGAATGTGGCGTGGACTATCAGGAAGACGGCAGCGTGCCGAAGATCGAGGATACGTTTGGGTTCCGCACCGCGAATCTCCTGCTAGAGGGGACGGCGCAGATCCGGCTGTAAGGCAGACTACATTTTTATAGATCTATCATTTACGATCCGTTACCATTTAAATTTGGAGGTTTTTATTATGACAGAGTTTCTCGCTCCCTATATGCCGGTCATTTCCCTGATCGTGCTGGCTGCCGTCGTAGCCATCGGCTTTATCAAGAAAGTAAACCTGGGCTTTCTGTCCCTGGGCGTGGCGTTCATCTTGTCCATGCTGGGCGGCCTGAAAGCCTCCGCCGTCACCGGCGGTTTCTCCAGCTCCATGTTCGTCACGCTCGTGGGCGTCACGTTCCTGTTCGGAATGGCGTCCCAGAACGGCACGCTGGACCTGTTCTCCAAGAAAGTAGTCGCCCTGGTCGGCAAAAATACCGTGCTGATCCCGATCCTGATGTTCGTCCTCTCGGCGTTCATCTCCGCCATCGGCCCGGGGCACATCGCGGCCGGCATCCTGATGACCACCTTTGCCATGTATCTGGCCTTTGAAATGAAGATCAACCCCTGGGTCACCGCGCTTTTCGCCAAGCTGGGCGCCAACGCAGGCTGCGCGAGCCCGCTGTCCCTGACCGGCATCCTGGCCAAGGAGCTCACCA
>CANQYH010000086.1 GCA_947628025.1 uncultured Lachnospiraceae bacterium
GACCGCGATACCGGCACGGCAGACCTAAGCGCTCCCATCGTATGGTCCCACGCGTTCCGCGGAGCGGTCAATTATCTGCCCACCTGCGTGACGGAAGCCGCGTATCTCATCAACCTGGCTAATCTCAAGGGACACAGCTACGGGATCACCCTCTGCGGCAAGAACCATTTCGGCTCTTTTATCAACGGCAATGCCATGCGTCCGCCGGAGGGAGCCAATCTGCACCAGTGGCTGACTCAAAACGAAATGGGGATCTACAGCCCGCTGGTGGACCTGATGGCCCACGCGGACCTCGGCGGCAAAACCGTGCTTTATATGCTGGATGCCCTCATCTGCGCACCTTCCGAGGGAGCCTCCATCACCGGCGAAAACGCGAGATGGCGGCAGGAACCGTTTAACGGCAATTATACCTCCAGCGTATTCGTCTCCCAGGACCCGGTGGCCATCGACAGCGTCGGCGCGGATTTCCTGATGAACGAACCCGCCGTGACCGAACGCAACGCTTCCCTGCGGAACGATCCCTCCGTGGAAAACTATCTTCATGAGGCCGGGCTGGTATCCGCCGCGCCCTCCGGGACCGTCTACACCGACAGCCGCGGAACCGTCGTGACGAACCTGGGCGTCCACGAGCATTGGAACAATTCCGCGGAAAAATTATACAGCCGCAACCTGGGCGAAGACGAGGGGATCGAACTGGTGCGTCTCTTCCGGTGAGCAGGAGCTAAAGCGATCCGGGAGAAACTTCATCCCTGCCGCTTCCCGCATCCGCCAAAGCCCGCCGGAACACAAACCGGCAAACATGAAAACGCAAAAAACAGGGACTGCAATTTGGCAATCTGCCCATTGCAGTCCCTGATCCATTCTATGATCACAGATTCACAAACACCGTATCGTAAGCGCACAGCGTCACCTGCCACGTCCCGTACTCGGTCTCCACCACAGTCGTCTGCTGTTCGCCGCTGTTATTGATGACCACCAGCTTCCGGCTGCCCGGGTAATACGCGCACTCCGTATAGAGATTGTCGGTCATGTAAAGCCCCGTCACGCCCTCGCCGCCGGCCCAGCGGATCAGCTGGTACAAAAGCCGGGTGTTTTCGTCGTTTACCTGGAACGATGCCATATAGATCCCTTTACCCTTGCCGAAGTCGCGAACCGTCAGCACCGGCTGGTCTTTCTCTGCCAGCAGCACCCGGGTGTCCCCGTCGGTCAGATAGCGGTTCTCTTTCACCGCCAGGGATGCGCCCGCGGGTACGAGGCCGTCCGGATCCGCTGCCTCGAAGCTCCATTTGCCGTGGCAGATCCTCGCGCCGGTATCCTCGTCGACTCCCAGCACATGCGCCATACGGAAATATGTATCGTAGCCCTCCACGGCCGACGGCTCATTGACTCCGATAAATGTGCCGCCCTTATAGACCCACTCGGTCAGCTTCTCTACGATCTCGTCGTCTTTCCAGACATCCCCGCCGCTCCAGGCGCTTCCGGCGTATCCGGCGTTGATGACCACGTCCACATCCGCCAGCTTCCCGTTTTTCACATCCTCAAAGGAAAGGAACGATACCTCCACCGGCAGTCCCGACAGCGCCTCGTTGATGTGGATCAGATCGTGCTGCCAGGTCTCGTGGAAATGCCCCGACAGCGTCCAGGAACGGAGGCTCCCCCAATAGTGGAGCACCGCCACGCGGGTCTTGATCGTATAGGGCCGTCCCTGTTCATGGAAATCATGGATCATGCGGAATTCATCGGACACCTGCTCAATATAATCGCAGAAATCCGGGAAATCCTGCGTCAGGTGCAGATATCCGCCCAGACCAATGCGGTCGATCTTGCTGCGCAGCAGGGCCCGGCGCACATGGTTCCAATACTGTTTCGCGTCCGTCGTGGGATCGCCGCCCTCCATAAAGGTAGGCGCGCCGCCCAGCCCCACCGGGAACAGGTAGGGATGTAGCCGCAGCTCATGGACCGGCACATCCACGCCGGCGCACAGCCGGGCCTCGTAGCCGGAGAACACGCACTTGATCAAGCCGTCAAAGCCAAATTCGGAGAAGCGTCCGTTGTAGGGCTCCAGTCCCACCCAGCTGTCATCGTAGAACACATAGGCTTTCTTGCCGTATTCATGGACGATATCCACCAGCTGCTTCCCGAACGAGATCACGAAATCATTGATAAACCGCATCCAGTCCGCCTTGTGGGCATCGCCGGGCATATGGGTCACATGGCGCTTGCCCTGATTCACAAAATCCTCGGCGGTCATGGAGTAGCCGTACTTCTGCGCGAACTCATCCAGGGCCCGGTCGCTGACCGTAAAATCATAGGACCCCCAATCGGTAAACAGGCTGCGGCAGCGCTCGTCGCTCCCCCAGATCCAGACGAAATTGTAAAACAGGGAAGTGAAGCGGACTACCGTGGTATCCGGGTGCCGCTCGCACCAGTCCCGCATCCATCCCAGCAGATACTCCCTCGTCTCCGGGTATCTGGGATCGATCTGCATCAGATGCTCCTTGTCCCAATGATTGGTGGTGTGGTTATACATCGAGATCTCTTCCCAGATCCGGTACGCCAGGAAGCTGACCGTGTATTTATGCCAGCAAACGGCGTTCTGGACCGTCACCGTGCCCTCCGCCGGATCATAGGTCCAGTCCGCGGCGTCCGCCAGGCGGTTGTCCGTCCGGTCATATACCTGCCAGTATTTCATGGCCGCGGCGCTGTCATTGATCCGGAACTGCTCCTCGAAAAAATCCGCCAGCAGCCGGACCGTCAGCCGACAGGCAGACCCTTCCGCGTCTCCGCACGGCACGGCCACCGCCGGATTGGTGCACAGAAACGTCTGCTGCAGCTTGTCCGGATTCTGCTTCGCCCACGCGTTATGCTCGCGGATCACGCAGATCGTGGAATAGATCCCGTAACCCGCATGGATGATATCGTCGGAAAGCTCCGTCCCATCGCTGTCACGGATCACGTCGGCGCCCCATTTTTCCGCCATCTTTAGCGTCAATGCCTCATAGCCGGATTCACCCGGAAGCGTGAATCCTCCTTTTCTCTGGCTCATAGATTCCTCCTTCTGCCTCCTGCGCCCGCAGCCGGATCTCCCCCTCCGCGCGCAGACTGTTGCGATCCCTTTTAGAATTATAATGCTCCGTCTTTCTGGATATCGTCGGACACCAGCACCGCCGACAGAAATGCGAGCGCCAGCCCCTGGCCCCAGCCCTGGATCCAGCGTCTGGAGATCCCCCGGTACCCCTCTACGTCTTTCATGACCGCCGTACCGCCGGACACGTTCATCACACGGCCGTCGGCGCTCACATTCGCCAGGATCCCCTCGATCGACTTGTTGATGTATTTGGTATGCAGCGGATTGCCCCGCTCCACCATGGCCGCGGCGATCCCCGCCGACGCCGAGATCTCCTCATAGGACTCCGGATCATTCAAAACGGTCCTCCAGAGCCCGTTCTCGGTCTGAACGGTCTTTAGCGCCGCCAGCTGGTCGTTCAGTGAACCGGCCACATCCAGATATTTCGGGTACAGATAGCACTCCGGCAAAATGCTTCCCACTTTCGACATCGTATAGGCCGCCCACGCATTGGCGCGCCCCCAGTAGATGCCGGACATATGGTCCCGTGTGATATTGTTATAGCCGTGATAATAGAAACCGGTAGCCTCGTCCTGCAGATAATTGATGTGCCAGTACCACTGGTTCAGCGCATCCTCAATGATCTCCTCGTCTTTCAGGATCACGCCGACCCGCAACAGCAAGAACGCCGCCATGAACAGCGTGTCCGCCCAGGCCTGCTCCGGGAAATCGTTGTTGGCGGAAACCGTATGCTGCAGCACATGGTCGCCGAACCGCAGCGCGTCTTTTCGCAGGTACTCGATCTTCGTCATCAGAATATCCCAGTACTTCTGCTCGCCGGTCGCCTGGCTCAGCGTGACCAGGCAATGGCCCATGGCGCAGGCGTTCACGGTCCAGACCCGCGGAAGTCCCAGCCCGATCAGCTCGTCCACCCGGTCTTTCAGCAGGTTCAGATATTTCTCGTTCTTCGTTTTCTCATATGCTTCGCTGATCCCATAATAGGCTACGCCGCAGGGCCAGTCCCAGGTCAGATCCATCTTCATCGTCCGCTCTACGATGCGGTCGATGACCTCCTCCAGCTGCGCCTTATCGTATGTCAGTTTCATAGCTGCCCCCTCCTTTTATTCAGATGACCATTTATCCATTATAACACTACTTACATTATCGCGCATTTGTCCAGCATAATCTCAGCAAACACGGATGAATATTGTGCAGAAATAACCATTTTTCATGCGGTTACGTCCATCTAAAAGGTAATATTGCTGTCAGATACACGAGATCCACTCCAGCGTGATCCCCCGGCAGCGCCGCAGCACGATCGTTTCTCCATCCGCATCTCGTCCAAACTGCAGCGCGAGCGGACAGACAGGAGCTTTCCTGTTCCGCGTATATTTCTCCGGATGCGCCGCATACTATCCGCGGTGCCAAACAGCGGTCCGCGAATGCTGCGGCCCGGACCGCGCAGCAGCTTCGCGAACGGTCCGGCCGGAAATAAGCGGTCCGCACAGTTTTAAAAAAAGAATCAATGCGAGGTGATCTACGATATGCGTCAGAGTTTTTCAGCCAGAAACTACTCCACCGGCGAGGACGACCCGTGGGAAGATATTTATGAGGAAGACGATTATGACGAAGACGATCCTTACAGGTGCTTCATGGACGATGATACCATCGAATCAAAAGCCAGCTCCGCCATGGACTGCACCGGCCTGATCCCGTCCCTGCCGGAATCCGAGGAAGAACTGGCCTCCTATGCGGAGGTCTACCGCTATTCCGGCGACATCCTGCAGGACTAAAACACAGCCGCCCGTGCCGCCTGAACGGGAACATAAACTTTGATATGCTCGGGCGCCGCGGGCGTTCTTTATCTATGCAGATTCCTGATCGTCCGGCATATGGTCTCGATGTCATCGTCCGTCAGATGGTCAAAATCGTCAAGCTGCCGCTGCACCGTCTGAATGATCTCGCTTTTTGCGTCCTTTTTCAGAGATTCCTCATGCTTATGGAAAAACAGCGCTGTGATCGTACTCGTGAGAGAACCGATCAGGCCGATCCCGACGATCATCAGCACCGACGCAACCACGCGTCCCGCGAGACTTGCGGGCGATATATCCCCGTATCCGACCGTCGTCGCGGTCACAAAACTCCACCAGAGACCGTCCAAAAAACTCATTCCCTCGGCAAAATGGATCGCGGCGCCGCCGAGGACGATGCAAAACAGGCTGACGAGGACCATGTATTTAAGACCGTTTATTTCAAAAAAGAATTTTACCCGCTTGTAAAGCCGGGCGAAGTACAACGATATCCGGGCAAATTTCAGCGCGCGAAGAATCCGCAAAACTTTCAGCACACGGAACGCTTTGAAAAGCGAATTGAACGGTATGATCGCGATCAAGTCAAAGATGTTGTCCTTAAAGAAAGCCGCTTTTTCTCTCGCCAGAGAAAACCTAAGAACATAATCGGCTATGAACACAATGGTGATCACGCCGTCCATACGCCTCTGCATTTCCGTGCATCCGGTTGTCAGGTCACATATGGCAATATAAACAGCGACGAGGGCGAGACCGCAAAATACAATGTCATAAAAGAGTAAAAGTTGCTCTTTCTTAGAGGCCGGGCTGTCCGTCACGATCACCTCCGGTTTCTTCCCATGATGATCACCGCATCGCCGTCTAAGACATTCTCAATCGTAAATCCGGCCTCCTGCAGCAGCTCCTTCTCATGCTCCAGGGTCAGCGGAATATCAAAATGCACGAACGCGTTTTCAGGAATAGCGGACTGTTTTCTCCGCTTCTCATATTCGGCGCGCAGAAGCTGCTCTTCTTCCTCGCAGCAGGCGATATAATCCCCCAGTATAAAAACGCCGCCTTCTTTCAGGCTCCGGCAGATCTTCCGGTATAATTCCCTTTTGCGCTCCGGCAGAAAATGATGCAGGCTTTCAAACGAAATAACGGCGTCCCATTGCTCCAGGCCCGGATCGTATTGAAAATAATCCTGGCATACCGCGGTAAAACGCCGGTCAGGATGTTTGTCCGCCAGCTTTTCCAGCATATCCCAGCACAGATCGACCCCCGTAACCTCAATTTCCGGATCCTTTTGCCAAATATGATCCAGTTCCAGACCGGTGCCGCAGCCCAGATCCAGGATCTTCCGGCAGCCGGACGGCAATACTTCCGCAAACAGCCGGTAGGATTCCTCCCAGACCGACATATGTTCTTCATAGCCCTCCAGCCGCCTGACAAAAAACTCCGCCATTTCCTCCAGCGGAACATCCTCTGTGTTATGGAGCCATTGTTTCAGGCCCCGCATATATTCTTCCTGTGACTGCATACGTTCTCTCCTGCTCTGTTCATTCTGTGAAAATGCCGTTCCGAAATTTTTCCGTTTTTCCCTTTGTAAAAGACTCATTTTTCAGGGATCGCTATGAGAAAATTTGGGAGATCCCAGGACGGCGTGCCAACAAACGGCAGATACGCGTTCTTTCAAACCCCTCCCCGAAAAAATATCCCGGCCGCGTCTTTCGCCGCGAGCGGCTTCGGGCGCGCCGGGACCGGCTGATCTTCATGAATTTATTGTTTCATCGCACCGGCATACCAGGACCGTTCTTCCGCCGGAATCTTCAGCGCATCCATAGCCTGCTGAGCGCTCCATCCCATCGTTTCCATTAAATTCCGGATCGACGCCATGAGCGCTTCTTTGACGCCTTCTTGTTTTCCTTCTTTCCTGCCCTTCTCGATTCCTCTCGCTTCCACGCCATCGCTCAGATTACACATGACCTCCACCTCGCTCTCCAATGCTTTCGTCATCTCGATATCAAAATCTTCCCGCAGAATCCTCTTCTTCTCCTCCGGCTTCCTTTCCGCCGAAAGGAGCACATCCAGCAACTTCAAAACTCCCGTATAGTTGCTGTCCCCCGCATTTCCCAGGCAGATCATAACCGCCGTCAGCAGGTCATAATTCTCCCTTTTTTCGTGCGTCTCACCGACCAGATTTTCTTCCTGAATCCGGTACCTGGCGATCGTATTCTCCCGATATTTCGGCGGATCCGCACAGATCCAGATCGAATAGACTTTCCTGATCCTCTCATAATGGGCATGGGTGAACTCCACCCCGTACTGGGAAGAGATCATCCGGCTGCAATAATACAGACCCCGTTTGATAATGGGATAGCCAGGATAAAAATCATTCTGCGCCTCCACATTGATGATCAGCCGCAGGAACTCCCCGTTCCGCGGGGCTGTCGCATAAAAGCGGATATCATATGCGACGGTGCCCTCCGACATCGTACTGTCCTCTGTCCCGACCCCCTGGATCTGCTCCCCGCCTTCGTCCAATCTCTCGTCCGGATTCACCGCCGTCTCGGCGATCTGGGGCTCGTCTTCAATATACCTCGCGGCAATCTCTTTGACATCGACCTCCCGGTACTCCTCCACACAGCTTTTCATGATCCAGGCAAGGATGCTTTTGTTGGCCAGCAGCCGTTTGCAGGCCGCGTCATAGGCCGCTTTCTCTCCGGCTGCGGCAATGTTTTTGGCAAGCGTATTCTCAATGATCATAGGCCGCACTTGAACCTCCTGTCACCCCGCCCGCCGCATCCTGATACTTTATCCTACCACAGTTTCGGGGAAGAATCTACATTTTTTTCATCTGCAAAAGACACAACCGGCATTGTTGAAGCAGTGCCATTCCCCGATCCCATCCTGATCGGCGTCGATCACTTTCCATTCGCCGCCAAAGCCGCCGTAAACACAAATTTTTTCTTCATCTCCGCCACCCTTTCTCCCACAGAAGCTCTCTGCAGATCTTGATGGTTTTATATTGCCCCCCGCGAGGTTCTGTCAATCGTTTTTGCCCGTTTCCATAGGCCGCAAACGCGCCTTTTCCGAGCCGTCCCGCGATTAAAAGATCCAGACGGCCACGGCCGGGCTGCCGGCGCCGATCGCCTCGCCAGGTTTTCCTCGTAAAGCATCGTTCCTTTCGAAATCTCAATATCTGTTCTCCCACAAATGAATCGCCCATTGCCTGCTCTCCTTGAAAAAATGCAAGGAGCGCTTGACCGCAATGGGCGTATTCTCAGACGATATAAAACGGCGCTTACGCCGCATAAGCACGCGACAGATATTAGGCGGCAATACGGGCATAACCGGTCATCCGATTCATACTCCGAACGCCTCGGCTTTGGCCTCCTCGATCATCCGCACGCACTCGTCCGCGATGGCTTTGTCGCTTTCGATCAGCTCCGCCAGCGGCGCGCGCACGCTGCCCACATCGGGACCGCCCTGCCTGCGGAGGATCTCCTTGATCATGGCGTACATATTCCCGTGTCCGGAACACATTTTATAAATGATCTCGCAGATCCGGTTCTGCACGGATCTGGCTTTCTCATGGTCCCCGGCCAGAAACAGTTCCCGCGCACGCAGAAACAGCTCCGGCATCGCCGCGTAGGTGCCGCCGATCCCCCCGATGGCCCCCGCCGCCAGTCCGGAAACAAACTGCTCGTCCGGACCGTTGAACACGATCACACCCTCGTTTCGGAACATCTGGATATCCTGCACCGGCATCGAAGAATTTTTCACGCCGATCACCCGCGGATTCCTCTTCATTTCCCGCAGGAGCGGAACCGTCAGCGCCACGCCGGCCAGTTGCGGGATATTGTAAATAATGAAATCCGTCTTCGGCGCGGCCGCCGATATATCGTTCCAGTACCGGGCGATGGCGTGATCCGGCAGATGGAAATAGATCGGCGGGATCGCGGCGATGGCGTCCACGCCCAGACTCTCCGCATGAGCCGCCAGCTCCTGGCTGTCTTTCGTGTTATTGCAGGCGACATGCGCGATGACCGTCACTTTCCCTGCGGCCGCCTCCATCACCTGCTCCAGCACCATCTTCCGCTCCTCTACGCTCTGGTAGATACATTCTCCGGAAGAACCGCCGACATAGAGTCCCTGTACTCCTTTCCCGATCAGGTACCCGGTCAGCTCCCGCACCGCCTGCGCGGAAATGCGGCCCTCCCGGTCATAACAGGCATAAAACGCGGGAATGACCCCCTGATATTTCTCCATACGCACCATAAACGCTCCTTTCCGCAAGATTCCGCTATTGTGTTTTTATGGTCCATGTTCCTTACCGCCGGTAAGGAATGATCCGGCCGTCCGGAAATTTCATCGTGACATCCGGTTCCGTTGCTGGTATAATTAACGTATCAAAACGCGCCGGTCATTCCGCGGCTGGAACCGCCCGCGGCCGTCCGTCGTTTGACACAAGGATCATACTTATTACTATACACAAAATACACTCTCTTTTCAAGAAAGGATTCCGAAAAATGAGAACTCCGCTCGCTGAACTTTTAGACGCCACGAAAGGCAGCATGATCGTTTCCTGCCAGGCGCTTCCGGGAGAACCCCTGTACGATGAAGAACGTTCCCTTATGCCCTATATGGCCCTGGCCGCCCAGGAAGCCGGCTGCCGCTGCATCCGCACCAGCAGCGTCCGGGACGTGATGGCCATCAAGGAAAAAACCGGCCTGCCCTGCATCGGCCTGATCAAGCGCGTCTACGAGGGCTGGGACGCTTATATCACGCCCACCATGCGCGAGATTGACGAACTGGCCGAAGCCGGAGCCGACGTAATCGCCCTCGACTGCACCCTCCGCGCCCGCGGAGACGGCTCTACCGTCGCGGATTTTCTGGGGGAGATCCGGCGCAGATATCCGGATATCCCTCTGATGGCCGATATCTCCACGCTGGAGGAGGGGATCCATGCCTGGAAATGCGGCGTGGACCTGGTGGGAACCACGTTAAGCGGCTACACCCCCTACTCTCCGCATCTGGACGGCCCCGACTACGATCTGGTAGCAGGCCTCGCCGGCGCTCTGCCCATCCCCGTCATCGCCGAAGGGCGAATCCATTTCCCGGATCAGGCCGTCCGGATGCTGGGCCTGGGAGCCCACGCCGTGGTCGTCGGCGGCGCGATCACCCGGCCGCTGGAAATTGCCCGCCGGTTCTACAGCGCAATCCGCTCCGCCGGGGAGGGAAGCCGGGCGGCCGGTACGGACAAACCGTGATCCGGCGGTTCATCCACGGCAGTAAAAGAAGCCGCACAGCCGGTACAGACAAACCGTGATCCGGCGATTCGTCTTCGGCAGCAAGAGAAGCCGGGCGTAGAAGACAAGTTCCGTATATCCCGGCTTTCGTACGGCGCAGATCCCAAAGGCACGTTTTTTTCGGATCCATCCAAAAGCGACGGCTGTAGGATCTCGCTGCGCCGTTGGGGACCGGCCATTTTCGCACCCGTCAAACCTCCGCGGCAGTGTCATACTCAGGCCGCAGCTAAACCAGAGAGAGAAGACCTTTATGAACATACTCGTATTCGATATCGGCGGAACCGCTATCAAATATGGCGTCTGCGGCGGCGGACGGCTGCTGCGCTCTGCCGAAACGCCCACCCAGGCCCATCTGGGAGGCCGCCATATCCTGAACACGCTGATCGCGCTGGCCGCGCGGGAGACCGGTTATGACGCTATCGGCGTCAGCACAGCGGGGCAGGTAGACGCCGCCGAGGGCTCCATCCTGTACGCCAACAGCAATATCCCGGACTATACCGGCTGCCAGATCCGCAAAGAACTGGAGACACATTTCCGGGTACCCGTCGCTGTCGAGAACGATGTCAACGCGGCGGCGCTCGGCGAGGCGGTTTACGGCGGCGGACGGGATATTCCCAGCTTTCTCTGCCTGACCTACGGCACGGGCATCGGCGGGGCGATCATTGAAAACGGACAGATCTACCATGGTTCCGGCTATTCCGCCGCGGAATTCGGTTCCATCATCACCCACTGCGACGCCAAGCTCACCGGCAGCGATTTTCTGGACGGCTGCTATGAGCGTTACGCCTCCGCCTCCGCCCTCGTAAACGCCGCCCGGCGATACGACCCGC
>CANQYH010000087.1 GCA_947628025.1 uncultured Lachnospiraceae bacterium
TCCTTTTTTGATTTCCCTTGGGGAAAATCCTTTGGTTACATTACGAGGTAATTATACTTCCTATAATGGAAATTATCGAAAGTACGAGGGGGAGAGCGGCAAAAAATAAAAGAAAATTAATAAGAATTAAAGAGGGAATACGTTGTCTGCGGTTTCAAATTGTGTTATACTTACCCCATTATGAAATGTGATGGAGGAATACATGGCAAAGAAAGTACAGGACAAGAAAGCGCTGGTGAAAGAAAAACGGAGCAGGAGCCTTTTTTTGTCTGTCGTGACGGATATTTTTGTGATAGCGGTGCTGGCAGGGCAGTTTTTGGTCTACGATGACTATTATTTTAATATGCTCGAGACCAAGTATTATTACTATTGTATCTGCGCCATAGGATTATTGGGGCTTTTTGCTATATATGGCATTATAAGGCTGATCGTAAAGCTGGTCAAGAAAGAACCGATACTGAAAGGGAAAAAGAAGTTCAGGGAGATTTTTTCCGGCACGGACCTTATGGTGCTGGCTTTTGCAACGATCGTGATCATTTCGACGGCGCTGGCCCCTTATAAGTGGGAAGCGTTCTGGGGCAATGAGGGGCGGTATTCCGGCGCGTTTTTGCTGCTGATCTATGTGGGAGTCTATTTTTGTGTGACCAGGTGCTATACGATCAAAGCCTGGCATATGGAATTGTTCCTGATCGCGGGACTGATCATGTGTTTCCTGGGGATATCGGATTTTTGGGACATGGATCTGCTTCACTTTAAGGAGAATATTACGGATGCGGAGCGCCGCTCATTCACATCGACCATAGGAAATATCAATACGTATACTTCCTGCGTGGCGATGGTGATGGCGGTGGCCGGCGCATTGTTCGCGGGCGGCAAGAAGCTCTTGGGAAATATCTGGCACGGTTTTGTGGTGATTGTGACGTTTGCCGCGATGATCATCGGCACCAGCGACAACGCATATCTTTCGTTAGCTGCTTTCTTCGGGTTTATGCCGCTTTATATGTTCCGCAGCCGGGAGGGGATCCGCAGGTATATCGTGCTTTTGACGATGTTCTTTTCTGTGGCCTGGGGGATCTCTTATATGGAGACGAATTATGCGGATCAGGTGGTACAGATCAACAGTATATTTCAAATGATATCTCAATATTCCGGACTCAGGCAGGTCGTGGAAAGGCTTTGGATTTTGTGCGTGGTGCTGTATGCCCTGCATTTTGCGCTGTGTATTCTGCGCTATGTCACTAAGAAAAACAAGGGCCAGGCAGACGGGACGGACATCGGGCCGGCCGTGAAAAAGGATTTTTTGTGCAAATGGCTGGTGCGCCTTTGGTGGTGCGTGATCATCCTGGTGATAGCGGCGGCGATCTACGTGCTGTGGGACGTGAATTTTGCGGGAAACGTCGAACGATACGGAAGCCTGAAAGAATATCTGTATTTTGACGATAACTGGGGGACGCATCGCGGATATATATGGCGGATCGCGATAGAAAATTATAAGAAGTTCCCTCTTTTGCAGAAGATCTTCGGATATGGACCGGATACGTTTGCGCTTGTGACCTGGTTCAATAACTATGAGGAAATGGTAAATATTCACCATGTGCGCTATGACAGCGTTCACAATGAGTTTTTACAGTATTTCGTAACCATCGGGCCGATCGGGCTGTTGAGTTATCTGGGGATCCTTGCCACTTCGATCTGGAGCGTGGCAAGGAAAAGATTGGATAACCCGGTAGTGGTGGGAGCTATGTTCGCGGTGCTTTGCTTTGGGGTGCAGGGGATTGTGAACATCCATCAGCCGATCGCAACGCCAGTGATGTGGCTGCTGATGTGTATTTCGGTGACCCCTGCGGTAGAAAAGGAAAGTATTTTCCTGCGGATAAAGAACTGGCTGTTTCGGAGACATAAAACGGAATGAGAGGGCGCTGCTTAGGGCAGCCCCTCTTTTTGAATCGCGCCGGCGCGTGAGGGAGGTCGAGGTCCAGGCGTTCCAATCCTTGGCTTTTTGAATCGTGCCGGCGCGTGAGGGAGGCGTAACAGCGGAGACCCTGCCTGGAAACTGTTTTTCAGCTCAGCACGCCTCCGATCACTCCGCTCCCGATGCAGAAGCCCAGTGCGATGGCCAGGTCTTTCGGTTCGGCGGGCAGTCCCTGATGGATGAGGACGGACATAAGCAGGAGGACGGCGAAGTACAGAACACCGGCCAGGACGCCGCAGAAAAAACGGTTTTTGCGCAGACCTTTGCCGGCCAGGAAACCGGCCAGCGCGCAGGAAAGGACGTAGACCAGATCGACTGCCATGCGGATCTGGCTTTCTTTCAGTCGGAATTTATAGAGAGCGAAAGCGATCGCCGTCAGCAGGAGGGCGGACAGCAGATAGGATACGAAAAGGGAACGCAGGAAAACCTTGGTCTTGGAGGGATTCATGGGTGGGCACCGTTCTGTCGGTTTTGTTGTTTTTAATATATTCCTGCCTGGGGAGGGATAGTACAAGAAAAACACTTTTTAAAAGCCTTGCAACAATCTAAGAGTTATGATATAATCCTAAAGATATCTGACGAGATCGGCGCGGAACGCGCTGTTACATAGTTTATGAGGAGGGAAAGACATGAAGAAGGTTAAGACATTAAGCAGCAACACATTGAAGCAGTCTGTGAAGAACGGCGGCTGCGGCGAGTGCCAGACTTCCTGCCAGTCCGCGTGCAAGACTTCCTGCACTGTGGGCAACCAGAGCTGCGAGAACCCGAATCGCTGAACGTAAGACGAATATGCGAGCGCGAGGAACCCCCTACGGTCCTTATGATTGTAGGGGCGTTTTTGCTTGTAATGCCGCAGGGAGCGGTATCGGCGCCTGCATTCTGGTGAGGAGATAAGTGTGATTCATCAATATAAAAATAATGGTTATGATATCGTCATGGATGTCAACAGCGGAGCGGTCCATGTGGTGGACGATACGGTGTATGACGCTGTGGCGCTTTTGGCGGAGAAGCTGCCGGAGATGGACGAGCCCGGGCCGCTCCCGGGAGAACTGGCGGCGGAGGTGCGGCAGCGGCTGGCCCGGGAATACGGTTACGGCGCGCAGGACATCGACGACGCGATGTCGGACATCCAGGAACTGATCGACGCCGAAGAATTGTTTACGAAAGACGAGTACCGGGATTATGTGGTGGATTTCAAGAAGCGGAAGACCGTGGTGAAAGCGCTGTGCCTCCACATTGCCCATGACTGCAATCTGGCCTGCCGCTATTGCTTCGCGGAAGAGGGAGAGTACCATGGACGCCGTGCCCTGATGAGTTTCGAAGTGGGGAAGAAAGCGCTGGATTTCCTGATCGCCAATTCCGGGAGCCGCCGGCATCTGGAGGTGGATTTCTTCGGCGGGGAGCCGCTGATGAACTGGGAGGTCGTGAAGCAGCTGGTGGAGTACGGCCGTTCCCAGGAGGAGATCTACAATAAGAAGTTCCGCTTCACGCTGACGACCAACGGCGTATTGCTGAACGACGAGATCATGGACTTTTGCAACCGCGAGATGAGCAATGTGGTGCTGAGCCTAGACGGGCGGAAAGAGGTCAACGACCGGATGCGTCCGTTCCGTAAAGGGGCGGGCAGCTACGACCTGATCGTTCCGAAATTCCAGAAGTTTGCGGAGAGCCGCGGGCAGATGAATTATTACGTCCGCGGGACGTTTACCAGATACAATCTGGATTTTGCCAGCGATGTGCTCCATTTTGCGGATCTGGGCTTCAAGCAGATGTCGGTCGAGCCGGTGGTGGCGTCTCCGGACGAGCCTTACGCGCTGCAGCCGGAGGATCTTCCGCAGATTCTTTCCGAGTATGACCGGCTGGCGGTGGAGTATATTAAGAGGAAGAAAGAGGGGCGCGGTTTTAATTTCTTCCATTTTATGATCGATCTGAATCAGGGCCCCTGCGTGGCGAAGCGGCTGTCAGGCTGCGGTTCCGGTACCGAGTATCTGGCGGTGACGCCGTGGGGGGATCTGTATCCCTGTCATCAGTTTGTTGGCCAGGAGCAGTTCCTGCTGGGCAATGTGGACGAGGGCATCACGAACACGGCGGTCCGCGATGAGTTCAAATTGTGCAACGTCTACGCCAAGGACAAGTGCCGCGACTGTTTCGCCCGGTTCTATTGCAGCGGCGGCTGCGCGGCGAATGCCTGGAACTATGACGGTTCGATCACAGGGGCGTACGATATCGGCTGCGAGATGCAGAAGAAGCGGATCGAGTGCGCGATCATGATCAAGGCGGCCCTGGCGGATGAAGAGGAGCATTAAAAGCAAAGGAGATAAAAGAAAATGAAAAGAGGAAAAGGAAAGGGCCTGATCGGCCTGCTGATCGTTCTGCTGTGCGTCGGACTGTTTGGCTGGTTCGGCTACGACACAGCGGACGACATCAAGCTGGGGTTGGATCTGGCGGGGGGCGTCAGCATTACGTATCGGACGGTGATCGATGATCCGTCGGATACGGATATGTCGGATACGATCTACAAGCTGCAGCAGAGGGTGCAGAATTACAGCACAGAAGCAGAGGTCTATCAGGAGGGCAGCAACCGCATCAATATCGATATTCCCGGTGTTTCGGATGCCAATGAGATCCTGGAGGAGCTGGGCAAGCCTGGTTCTCTGATGTTTGTGGATCCGGAGGGCAATGTGATCCTGACCGGTGACCAGGTGGTTCGGGCCGAGGCCGGCATCATGAAAGATCAGACGACGGGCCTGGACGATTATATCGTCAGCCTGGGTTTTAATGAAGAAGGAACCGCTGCGTTCGCGGAAGCGACGGCGGCCAATGTCGGCAATATCATCTATATCATTTATGATAATCAGATCGTTTCCTATCCGACGGTGCAGACCGCGATCACCGGCGGCGAGTGCTACATCGAGGGGATGGGCACGTATGAGGCGGCTCAGAACCTGGCGGCGACGATCCGCATCGGTTCCCTGTCTCTGGAGTTGGAAGAGCTGCGGTCCCAGGTGGTCGGCGCAAGGCTGGGACAGGATGCGATCCGGACCAGTCTTCTGGCGGCTCTGATCGGTTTTGTGATCATCGCGGTGTTCATGATCGTCGTTTACCGGATCCCGGGTCTGGCGTCCGTGATCGCTTTGGCGCTGTATGCGGGGCTGGAAATGATCCTTTTGTCGGCGTTTGAAGTGACGCTGACACTGCCCGGTATCGCGGGTATCATCCTGTCCATTGGTATGGCTGTGGACGCCAACGTGATCATCTTCACGCGTATCAAAGAAGAGATCGGCGTAGGCAAGACGGTGCGTTCCGCGATCAAGACCGGTTTCAGCAAGGCTCTGTCGGCGATCGTGGACGGCAACGTGACGACGCTGATCGCGGCGGCGGTACTGTTCCTGCGCGGTTCCGGTACGGTGAAAGGCTTCGCGACGACGCTGGCGATCGGTATCATTTTGTCGATGGTGACGGCGCTTTTCATCACCAGGACGACGCTGTACGCCCTGTATGAGCTGGGCTTCCAGGATGCGAAGTTCTATGGCGTCAAGAAGGACAAAGCGCCGGTCGATTTCCTGGGCAAGAGGAAGGTCTGCTTTATCATTTCGATCGTAGCCATCGTAGCGGGCTGGGCGGTCATGATCGGCGGCGCGGCGACCGGAAGCGGGGCCCTCAACTGGGGCATGGATTTCAAGGGCGGCACTTCTACCAATGTGACGTTCAATGAGGATATGAGCCTGGAGCAGATCGACAGCCAGGTGCTTCCGGTGATCCGCGAAGCGACAGGCGTGGTGGACGTCCAGCAGCAGAAAGTGGCCGGTACGACGGAGGTGATCTTCCGCACCCAGACGCTGGATGTCGAGCAGAGGAAAGCGATGGAGGACGCCCTGGTAGAGAACTTCGGCGTAGACAGCGAGACGATCACGACGGAGAACATTTCCGGCGCGATCAGCGCGGAGATGAAGCGGGATGCGGTCGTGGCCGTGATCGTGGCGACGATCCTGATGCTTCTGTATATCTGGTTCCGGTTTAAGGATATTCGTTTCGCGGCCAGCGCCGTGGCGGCCCTGGTACATGACGTGCTGGTGGTGCTGACCTTTTACGCGGCGGCCCGCTGGTCCGTGGGCTCCACGTTCATCGCCTGTATGCTGACCATCGTAGGTTACTCGATCAACGCGACGATCGTTATCTTCGACCGTATCCGTGAGAACCTGCGTCTGAAGACCAACAAACAGACGCTGGAGGATGTGGTAAACAGCAGTATCACCCAGACGTTCACCAGGAGCATTAATACGTCGCTGACCACGTTCGTGATGGTATTCGTCCTGTTTATCCTGGGCGTCAGTTCCATCCGCGAGTTTACGCTGCCGCTGATGGTCGGCATCGTCTGTGGTACGTATTCTTCCGTATGTATCACGGGCGCTCTGTGGTACGTGATGACGACTTATAAGAAAACGGCGAAAGCCGGCGGCGCGGCCAAGAAAGAAAAGGCCGTGAACCCGGCCAAGAAAGCGGAGAAATAAAACCTTTGGCAGAGTTTGAAAGCGCGGCGGAGAGCGGAGCCATAAGCCGGCGGACGGAGCCGGCCGGTCACAGAAAGCAGAATAATTAGCATGAGATATCAACTGATCACGAAGGATGGACGTGCCAAACGGGCGGAGGTAACGACCGTTCACGGCACGATCCAGACTCCGGTATTTATGAATGTGGGGACCGTAGGGGCGATCAAGGGCGCCGTTTCCACCGACGATCTGCGGCAGATCGGGACGCAGGTGGAGCTGTCCAATACCTACCATCTCCATGTGCGCACCGGGGACAAGCTGATCCGCAAGTTCGGCGGACTGCACCGCTTTATGAACTGGGACCGGCCGATCCTCACCGATTCCGGCGGCTTCCAGGTCTTTTCGCTGGCAGGGATGCGCAAGATCAAGGAAGAGGGCGTTTATTTCAACTCTCACATCGACGGCCGGAAGATCTTCATGGGGCCGGAGGAGAGTATGCAGATCCAGTCCAATCTGGGCTCGACGATCGCGATGGCGTTCGACGAGTGCCCGCCTCATCCCGCCACGCGGGAATATATGCAGGATTCCGTGGACCGCACCAGCCGGTGGCTGGAAAGATGCAAACGGGAGATGGACCGGCTGAACAGCCTGCCCGACACGGTGAACCGGGAACAGCTTCTGTTCGGGATCAATCAGGGCGGGACGTTTGAGGACATCCGCATCGCCCATGCGAAGCAGATCTCGGGGATGGACCTGGACGGCTACGCGATCGGCGGCCTGGCGGTGGGAGAGAGCCACGCGGAGATGTACCGTATCCTGGATGAGACGGTGCCGTATCTGCCGGAGAACAAGCCCACGTACCTGATGGGGGTCGGGACGCCGGCCAACATCCTGGAATCCGTAGAGCGGGGCGTGGATTTCTTCGACTGCGTTTATCCCAGCAGAAACGGACGGCACGGCCATGTGTATACGAACCATGGGAAGCTGAACCTGTTTAATCAGAAGTACGAGCTGGACGCCCGGCCGATCGAGGAGGGCTGCGGCTGTCCGGCCTGCCGTTCTTACAGCAGGGCTTATATCCGGCATCTGTTTAAGGCGAAAGAAATGCTGGGGATGCGATTATGTGTATTGCATAATTTGTATTTTTATAATAAAATGATGGAAGAGATACGGACGGCCATCGAAGAGCATCGCTACGCCGATTATAAGGCAGCGAAGCTGGAGGGGCTTATGCAGTCCAAAGATCCGGGCCAGGCGGAATAGATGCGGCGGCCGGATCCTGATGGGATGGCGGTATGGCCGGCAGCGGACCGGCGGTGTCCGCGTGTACGGAGGATCGGAACAGCAATCTGGTGACAAGTGAAGGAGGAAAAATTATGTTGACAATGACGGCGGCAAGCGGCGCGGGCGGCCTGGGATTCTGGCTTATTTACGCGGCATTCCTGATCGGTTTGATGTATTTTATCGCGATCCGTCCCCAGCAGAAAGAGAAGAAGCGTATGCAGGAGCTCCTGGCCAGCGTGGCGGTGGGCGACAACGTGCTTACTTCCAGCGGCTTCTACGGAGTGGTCATCGATATGACCGACGATACCGTGATCATCGAGTTCGGCAACAAATACTGCCGTATCCCGATGCAGAAAACGGCGATCGTGCAGGTGGAAAAACCGGAGTGATATTTAACAGGAAAACAGTGGCCGGGGGGACAGTGTGTATCCCCCGGCGTTTTCATTTTTAGGCTTTGGCGGATAAGGATCTGCGCGAAGCGGCGGACGGGCGGAACCGGGGCCGGTGTCACATTTTCCGGCCACCGGCATATGTTTTACGTAGATTCAGGGCTTTGATCTGAAGAATGGGTGGGAAAGAGCGTCGATGGGCAGGATCAGCAGTTTCATAAAAGAAAACCGTTCCTATATATATGAGAGCTTCCAGATGGCATGGCCTGCGGTTCTGGAGTCTTTTTTTGTGGCTCTGGCAGGTATGATCGATTCGCTGATGGTCAGCACGATCGGGGCCTACGCGGTGGCGGCCGTGGGATTGACGACGCAGCCGAAATTCATCGGTCTGGCGATCTTCATCGCTACGAACGTGGCCGTATCCGCGATCGTGGCGCGGCGGAAAGGGCAGCAGGACCAGTACGGCGCGAACCAGACGCTTTTGGCGGCCCTTGTATTTGTGGTCGTGACGGGAACGGTGATCAGCCTGCTCTGCGTCCTGTTCGCGGACCCGATCATCCGGCTGTGCGGCTCGGCGGAAGATACCCACGAGGGCGCGGTGGCCTATTTCCGGATCGTCATGGGCGGCATGATGTTCAACATTATCTCGCTGGTCATCAATGCGGCTCAGCGGGGAGCGGGCCGCACCAAGATCGCGATGCGCACCAATGTGACCTCCAACGTCCTGAACATGATCGGAAATTATTTGCTAATCGGCGGAAACTTCGGATTTCCGCGGCTGGGCATCCGGGGAGCGGCCATCGCCACCGTATTCGGGACTGTGGCGGCCTGCGTCATGAGTATTTTGTCGCTCTTTTCCAGGGACGGATTTATCAGTATCCCGTATATGATCCGGAACCGCATCCGCTTCCGGATGGAGCCGCTGCTCAGCATGATGCACATCGGTTCCAATATTTTCCTGGAACAGATCCTGCTGCGGATCGGTTTTATGTCCACGGCGGTCATGACGGCCAAGCTGGGCACGGACGCGTTTGCGGCCCATCAGGTGGGGATGAACGTCATGAGTCTGTCGTTTTCGTTCGGAGACGGTATGCAGGTGGCGGCCGTGGCGCTGATCGGCCGCAGTCTGGGCGAGGAGAAGCCGGACCTGGCAAAGCTGTACGGTTTTATCTGCCAGCGCATAGGAAATGGGATCTCTGCGGTCCTGGCGGTGCTGTATCTGCTGGGCGGCAGGTTTTTGTTCAGCCTGTATTTCAAAGAACCGCATATCGTCGCTATGGGCGTGGAGATCATGTGGGTCATTATCGTGATCGTGGTCCTGCAGATCCCCCAAGTGGTCTATATGGGCTGCCTGCGGGGCGCGGGCGACGTGCGGTTTACCACGCTTGTTTCCACGTTCAGCGTCACATTTGTCCGGACGATCAGTTCCTATCTGTTCTGCTATCCCCTGGGACTGGGACTGATCGGTATCTGGTTCGGCGTCGTCAGCGACCAGCTGTGCCGGTTTTTGCTGACCCGATGGCGGTTCCGGTCGGGGAAATGGACGCAGATCCGGATTTAACCGGGGATAGGCCGGGGGCGCGGCGGCCGCTGCCGGCCGGGGCGTGTTCCCTTTGAAGATAAGCAATGTTAATCGACAGCATAACTCCAGGTTATGGAATGAATTCCAAATATGTTTGGACGAATTTTTGCGCGGATATTGAAATATTGCTTTAAATCATATATTATGATAGGAAACGGTAAAGAGGCGGAATATTTCGGCTGAAATACCGAAATGAAAGCGAACAGGGGAGAAAAGACATGAATTTGAAGATCGTGACGATCCCGGGGGACGGGATCGGGCCGGAGATCGTAAGGGAAGCCTGCAAGGTGCTGGACCGGGTAGGCCGCGTTTTCGGACATACCATGGAGTATACGGAGATCCTGATGGGCGGCTGTTCCATCGATCGATACGGCGTGCCGCTGACGGAGGAGGCGCTGGCGACAGCGAAGGCGGCCGACGCGGTGCTTTTGGGGGCCGTGGGCGGCGATGTGGGTAATTCCCGCTGGTACGCGATCGCTCCGAACCTGCGGCCGGAGGCGGGACTGCTGGGGATCCGCAAGGGACTGGGGCTGTTTGCTAATATGCGCCCCGCCCGTCTCTATAAGGAACTGGAGGAGGCCTGTCCGCTGAAAAAAGAGATCATCGGAGACGGCTTCGATATGGTTATTATGCGGGAGCTGACCGGCGGATTGTATTTCGGCGAGCGCTACACCAAAGAGATCGGCGGCGTGACGACGGCCGTCGATACATTGATCTACAGTGAAAATGAGATCCGCCGCATCGCCGTGAAAGCGTTCGATATCGCGATGAAGCGGCGCAAAAAAGTGACCAGCGTGGATAAAGCCAACGTGCTGGATTCCTCCCGGCTCTGGAGAAAAGTCGTCGAGGAGGTAGCGAAAGATTATCCGGAGGTCACGTTAAACCATATGCTGGTGGACAACTGCGCGATGCAGCTGGTCATGAATCCGGGCCAGTTCGATGTGATCCTGACGGAGAATATGTTCGGCGACATCCTTTCCGACGAGGCCAGCATGATCACCGGCTCCATCGGTATGCTGGCCAGCGCCAGCCTGAACGAGAGCAAGTTCGGCCTGTACGAGCCCAGCCATGGTT
>CANQYH010000088.1 GCA_947628025.1 uncultured Lachnospiraceae bacterium
CGGACAGGACGGTGTCCCATGCGCCGTCCGCGCTGATGCTGGCCCATCTGTATTTTGACCGTTTCTCCCCGCTGGGACAGGATCTTCAGAAAGCCCAATCTTACTGGCAGACCGCGCAGGCGGCTGAGCCGGATTGGCAGAGGGCGGCCGGGCGCGCGATGGCGGAGAAAGCCTACACGGAGGCACTGGCGTATTATCTGGGTTACGGCGAACGGTACGGGGATGGCGAGAGCCTGTTTCAGGCCAGCAAGATCTGGCTGCGGAAAGGGGGCCGCCGCCAGCTGGTCGCGGTCCTGCGGTACGCGGCGGAAGATCTGCATTATGAGAAAGCCAGGACTTACCTGAGCGGCATCGAGAGGATCCCGGAGGAAGAGCTGCGGGCGATGCCGTATACGGATGAGAAGAAACCGGCGGATTGACAGAGAGGGGGAATTGCTATGCCATACGGTTCTTATGGCAGGGATCCGGAAAAGAACCTGACGGTCTTCGGACTTCTGAAGCAGAAGCGGAAACTTTTATTTGATTCCAGCAGTTTAAACGGGACGGGCTTTTTGAAGCTGGTAAACGAGCATTATGGGGATCTGAGCGGGTCGAAAGGCCAGCTGTTCGTCCCCTCGTTTGCGCTGCCCTTGCTCGGGGGGCAGGCGGAAGCGGCGGTGAAACTTCTGACCGGCCGGGAGATCCTGACCGTGCTTGAGGCGCAGGGAACGGATTACGCCGCGCTCATGCCGCAGCTTGCCGCCATGAACCGCAGCCGGGACCTCTGCATCGTGGTCAATGACAGCGGCAGGCGAAAACAGATCATCGAGGCGGCCAGAGGGGCGAAGACGTTCGTCCGCCTGCTTTATATGGACGGCCAGGGAGGATTGTCCGAAGCGTTCCCCTATGAAAAGGCGGCCGGGAGCGCCTCTCCCCGACCGAAAGCCGCGTCCTTTACGATCCGTACTGAGCCCGAGAAGATCCAGGTACGGCCGGTCGTGCTTTCCGAACAGATCGGGGAAAGGACCATTGTTTATGGAGAAAACCGGCGGGAGGTGAAGCTGCTTAAACAGGAGATCACTAATCCCAACGCAGTTACATACAGCACCGGCGTTCCCGGCATGTGGGCCAAGATCTACCGCCCGGAAGCGCTGAACACGTTCCTGGAAGAGAAGCTGAAACGGATGCTTTCGGTGAAAGTCTCGCACAAGGGGCTTTGCTGGCCGGTCGAGCTTTTGCATGACGGAGAGGGACATTTCGCAGGCTACCTGGCACCGGCGGCCGCGGGCGAACCGATGCATCTGTCGGTGTTTCGGCAGGCGAAGCTGAACGCGTGGGGATGGACGAAACAGGATCTCTGCGAATTGACGCTGACGGTTCTCGGCACGATCCGCTATCTGCACGGCATGAATATCCTGATGGGCTGCATCAATCCCGCCGCCATCCGCGTGACCGACGGGAAAGACGGCAGGATCGAAGCGTTTTTTACGGATACGGACAATTATCAGATCGACGGCTTCCCCAGCCTCGTATACAACGCCAGCTTTACGCCGCCGGAGTTCCGGGACCGGAAGCTTTATATGTGCGGCAGGGAGAATGAGAACTATGCGGTCGCCGTGCTGACGTTTATGCTGATGATGGCGGGGAAAGCCCCCGCTGCGGCGTCCTCCGGCCGGGGCTTCTCGTTTTCCGGCGATTCGGGGGCTGACGACGGCGCACAGAGCCGCGGCATGTGGAGCTTTATGTGGAGCCATCTGACCTGGCCTTTGAAAAACGCGTTCAGGCAGACGTTCTGCGCGGGCGGCAAGAATGAGAAGCCGGAAGACCGCCGGGACGTTTCCAACTGGATCGGCCTGGTCCTGGGCCAGAAAGAAGAGCTGGTCAGGCTGGAAGAGCTTCAGAAGGCCGGCGGACTGGCGGATCCCGCCGACGCGGAATCGCTGAAAATCTATCCGCGGACCTTTAAGCGGGGCAAAAACGAGACCTTTTATCCGTGCAGGGTCTGCGGCGTCCGCCATCCCGGGAAGTATTTCCGGATCGCGGAGCAGATGTACCGGGAGCTGACCGGCAAGGAGGCAGACCCGGGCAGCGCCGCCTTTGAGGAATACCGGATCTGCAACGGCTGCATTGACAAGCGGTCGGAGGTCTCCTTTACCTGCGAGATCTGCAAAAAAACGTATTTCTATACCAACCGGGCCGCCCTGTATCTGGGCGCGAAGCAGAAAGCGGGATGGAACGCTCAGAAATACTGCCGCGACTGCAAGAAAAAAACGCTTCCCTGCCAGGACTGCGGAAAGCCGGTCCCGTATTTCTGGCTGAAAAACGGCCGGTGCGCCGAATGCAACAGCCGGCGGGGCAAGATGGCCTATAAGACGGTCGTGTGCAAAAGCTGCGGCACGCCTTTTGTGATCACCAACGAAGAGCATGAGCGCAGCATCGAGAAAGGGCTCCGGGAGGCGGTCTATTGCAAGGCGTGCAGGGCCGAGAGGAAAAAAGCGCAGTAGGAACGAGGGGGATTTATGGAAGAATACAAGGCGTCCTTGGACGATTTTTCAGAGGCTTATTATACCGCGGAATATTACGATCAGTATGAGAGCACGATCCTGAGCGGAAACGCCAGGATTCCCATCTGTTTCTGTGTGGATACCAGCAGCTCCATGCGGATCATCATTAACGACCCATCGGACTGCATCGTCGAGGAGGGGACGGCGAGGAACGACGACGGCGGCCAGGTGGTCAGCGTGCGCCCGAAACCGGGAGTAAAGCTGGTGACCCGGATGGAAGAGCTGCAGAATGTCCTCAGCAATATGCTCCAAAAGATGCGGCAGGACGAGATATTGTCCGGCTCGGCGGCGGTCTGCATCGTGACCTTTGACCAGTATGCGGACTGCTATGTGGAATTTACGGACCTGGACCGGGTACATCCGAATTGTCCCTATCAGATCTGCGTAAACAAAGCGGAGACCAACGCGGCGAAAGGACTGGAGATGGCGCTGGACCGGCTGAAACGGCAGCAGGAGATGAACGCCGGCGCGGGAAACGACAGCTACAGGCCGGTGCTGATCTTTTTAAGCGACGGGAACCCTACGGACGGGAAAGAAGCGGAACGGCTCCGGCAGGAGATTCGGCGGCGGTCCGAGGATGGGGAACTGCAGGTGATCCCGGTAGGAATCGGCCGCGGGATCGACGAGCGCTGGCTGATGGGGCTGTCGGGAGAAAATACGGTCTATCATATGAATACCGACCGGGAATTTGAAAAGGTATTTTCCGAGATCACCAGGAAGATCCGGCGGACGACTATGGTAATGGCGGCGGATGAGGACGACAGCGAGTATCTGATGGCCGCCGACGTCCGCGAGGATCTCCCCAGTACCTGCTACGGCAGGGACCATTCGGAATTTCTGAAAGCGTTTCTGGAAGCGTAGGCCGCGGGGCCTTAAAGGATCGCTTCCATGCCCAGCTTCAGCGGCTTCAGTCCCATGGCCTCGTAAAATTTCATGGCGGAGGGATTGCAGTGCCAGACGTTCAGCGTCACATTGTAGCAGCTGCTCTGTTTGGCAAAGTCCAGGACCGCGTGGTAGATCTGCGAGCCGATGTGACGGCCGCGGATCTGCTCGTCCACGCACAGATCGTCGATGTAGAGGGTGGTGTGGCGGGTTGTGGCTCCGCTGCCGTCGTAGCGTTCAAAAATGCAGAAAGCGTAGCCCAGCACCTGTCCGTCCTCGTCCACGCCTACGAAGATCGGCCGTTCGTCGTCGCGGATGATAGCCAGCAGTTCCTCGTCGTTATATTTTTTGCCTCCATCCCTAAAAAGGTCGGGGCGTCCGTCATGATGGACCCGGCATACCTGGTAAAGCAGGCGGTTGATGCCGTCCATGTCTTGTTCTGCAGCTCTTCGAATCTCCATAAAGATCAAACTCCTTTTATCTGAAATGATCGTGTTTCGGTTCGGAACCGGAACGGAATCATTATACACGAGTTCCCGCAAAATGAAAAGCGGTTTTCAAAAGATCGGGGGCGTGAGGCGCGGCGGAAGACAAAAACGGTTGCGCAATCCTCTGGAAATGGTATAATGAATTCGAAAGCGCGGCCGGGACGGAGGGGAAAGCGGCTGTATTTTGCGGCTTGCTGCACCGAAGTGGGCAGAAAGAAAGCCTTTCGGCAGCGGGCAATTTTGGAGGAATGGCGGTATGGAACGTATGACGAAAGAACAGAACGTATTGGATTATTATGTGCTGTGCAGCCGGCTGAAGGACGTGGTCCGGACCGGCTGGAAAGACTGGCACGTCAGGCGGGAGCGGGTCGAGAGCGTGGCGGAACATGTTTTCGGCGTCCAGATGCTGGCGATCGCAATGAGATCCGAATATCAGTATGACATCGATATCCTGAAGGTGATCTTTATGCTGGCAATCCACGAGATCGGCGAGGCGGTGATCGGGGACCTGACCCGGTTCCAGATCGGCGCGGAGGAAAAGGAAAAGCGGGAGCACGACGCGGTGCACCGGATCCTGGGCGGACTGCTGGACGGGGCGCGGATCGAGGAGCTGTTTCTGGAATTTGACGCTCATCAGACCCCGGAAGCATTGTTCGCTTATCAGTGCGATAAGTTGGAGTGCGACCTGCAGTGCCGGCTGTACGACGAGGAGGGCTGCGTCGATCTGGCGCATCAGGAGGGCAACCGCACGGCGGAGGACGCCGCGGTCGCCGAACTTTTGAAAAGCGGCGCTTCCTGGTCGGAGATGTGGCTGCAGTTCGGGAGGCAGAGCTATCCCTACGACGAGCATTTCCGGGCGGTATCGGAGTACGCGTCGGAGCATACGCTCCGCGCCGGCAAATGAGGGCTGTTTTGCCGGAGAAAGAGCCGGAAACCGCGGCAGATGACGGAGGATCTGAATAAAACTATGATATTAAGCGTGAGCCGGAGAACGGATATCCCGAACTATTATTCCGAATGGTTTTTCAACCGGACAAAAGGACGGCGCTGATCCCGGCCTTTCAAAAATTATCGGATAAGACCGGCAGGGAAAACGTGATCTGGAGGTGCGATCCGGGCGGCCATTTGTCCATCACAGTACCTTTCCGCCATAAAACAGTGGCGCGGGCCGTTTTTCTGTGGTATGATGGAGACAAAGAAAGGGGCGCTGCTGCCGGGTGCGTATCAGATGGGGCCGTCCCGCGCGGTTTATAAAATGCGGGCCGGACCCACAGGCGGCCGCGTGGAAAAACGCCGTTTTGCGGGAACCGCGCGGAGAAGTTTGGACGGAAAGGCAGCTTCGCAGAGAGGACGGGGCGGAAAGACGGCCCCGCAGGAAAGGAGAATCCGTATGACAAAGAGTATGACAATTACATGGCTGGGACATTCGTGTTTTAAGGTGGAATCGGGCGGATACGCGGTGATCCTGGACCCGTACGCGGACGGGTACGTGCAGGGACTGGGGCCGCTGCGCGAAAAAGCCAATCAGGTCCTGTGCAGCCACGGCCACGGCGACCACAACGCGGTGCAGGTGATCGATGTGGTTCCGGGCGGTCCGTCCCCGTTTCAGGTGACGGTACTGGATACGTACCATGACGATGTGCGCGGGGCGAAGCGGGGACCCAATAAGATCCATATCCTGGACGACGGGACGTTCCGCGTGGCGCATCTGGGGGATTTGGGGTGCGCGCTGACGGACGCAGAGGCGGAAGCGCTTCGCGGGGTGGACGTACTGCTGGTTCCGGTGGGCGGATTTTTTACGATCGACGCGAAACAGGCGAAAGCCGTCGCGGACCGGATCGGACCGAGAGTGACGGTTCCCATGCACTACCGGGGAGAAAGCTTCGGCTTCGACGTGCTGGCGCCGCTTGCGGATTTTACGTCCCTGTGCGGGGATGTAAAGGTTTATGACACCAATACGCTGACGCTGACAAAAGACACGCCGCGGCAGACCGCCGTGCTGGCGTGTCCGCGGTAGGAGCGGGGTGACGGACCTGAACGATTTAAAGCAGAAATTTGCCCGCTTTATGGTGGGACGCTATGGGAGCGACGAGCTGAACCAGGCGCTTTTTGGGACGGTGCTGGTCCTGATCGTGATCAGCTTTTTTGTGCGGTCGCATGTGTTTCTGGTGGTGGAGCTTCTGCTGCTCGTATTGGCTTACGGGCGGATGTTTTCTAAAAACACAGCCAGGCGGTTTCAGGAGAACCAGAGGTTTCTCGATGTCCGTTTCCGGGCGCTGGAACGCTGGCGGAAGATCCGGGAGAGACTGAAAGACGGCAGGAAATATAAGATATTCAAATGTCCGAACTGCGGACAGAAGCTGCGGATCCCCAGGGGGCACGGAAAGATCCGCGTCCGCTGCCGCAAATGCGGGCATGAGTTTGAGGGACGCAGCTGAGGCAGAAGACGGAGTGTCCGGAGGGAGGTTTTTATGGATCATAAAAGGATCGCCGCGGTTCTTTTGGCGGCGGGGATGGCGGCAATTTGTCCCTGTATGGCGGAGGCTGCGGTCCGGGCGGCCGGGGGATCCGCGCCTGGGGCCGTTTCTTACGGGCAGCCGGCTCCGCTTCTGAGAAACCGGTTCAAGACGCAGTCGGGGGTCATTGAGATCTGGCCGGATGAGGAGAGGATGGAGGCTCACGCGCCGAAAGACCCGGATGAGGCCGAGATCATCCGGATCGACGCCCACCGGCCCGGGACCGTGACGCTGGCGTTTGCGGGAGATCTGGGCTTCGGGGAGAATTACGCCAACATGGCCTACTATCACAGCGTGGGCGACGATATCACGCGGTGCATCCTGCCGGACCTGATCGAGCGGATGGACGCGGCGGATATCCTGATGCTGAACAATGAATTTACCTACAGCGACCGGGGAAAGCCTCTGGCGGGCAAGGGATTTACGTTCCGCACGAAGCCTGCCATGGCCGCGAACCTGGACAAGCTGTCGGTGGATATTGTGTCGCTGGCCAACAATCATGTCTATGACTACGGCGAGGAGGCGCTTTTGGATACATTGTCCACGCTGGAGCAGTACGGCGTGCCCTATGTGGGGGCCGGACGAAACCTGGAGGAGGCGAAGAAGATCGTCTATTTCCGGGTCAACGGCATAAAAATCGCCTACGTCAGCGCGACGCAGATCGAGCGGGATTACGTATATACCAAACAGGCCACGGATACGGCTCCCGGGGTCCTGCGCACCTACGATCCGGCGCTTTTCTGCGACGTGATCCGGGAGGCGGAAGAGAAGAGCGATTTCGTCGTGGTCTACGTCCACTGGGGGACGGAGGCGGACATTATGTTCGAGGAGGACCAGCGGGAGCTGGGGAGGGCGTACATCGACGCCGGGGCCGACCTGGTGATCGGCGACCACACCCATTATCTCCAGGGCGTCGAATATTACAAGGGCGTGCCGATCTTTTACAGCCTGGGCAATTTCTGGTTCAACAGCAGGACCAGGGATACGGGCCTCGTGGAAGTGGATTTAGTCGAGGGGAAGCTTTCGGAGTTCCGCTTCGTCCCCTGCCTGCAGAGCGGCTGCAGGACCAGCCTGGTGACCGACGAGGCGGAGCGCCAGAGACTGTTCCGCTTCATTCAGGACCGGTCCCTGGGGGTCCATGTGTCGGCAGACGGGGTGATCACGGAGGAATAGCGGGATGCGGAAGCGCGGTCCCCTGATCCCGGAAAGGCGGAAATAATCACAATCATTTATAAAAGCGGCAGAAAAGAAGCCGCTGCAACAATGCGTTTGACCGGAACCGTTCTGTGCGGTTCTTACAGATGGCCCATCCGGGCGGAATGACAGGCCGGGTTTGGCTGCTGTAAAAACCGCGGGGGACGGCCGGAGATAAGGCGCGTGTTGCAGCGGCTTTTTTTGTATGGAAGAATTTTTATGCGGACTCGCCCTCCGCCTCATCTTCCGCCGCCGGGTCCGAGCAGGCCCTCCGCCAGTCTTCTTCCGTACATTCCTGGCCGCTGTAGCGGGCCTTTTCGTAGAGGGCGTGGAGAACGGCGTTGTCAAGGGCGGCGCTCTGTTCCAGCTCGCGGGGGGAGGCCCATTCCGGCGGAGCGTCGCCGATGCGCTGCTGCCGGCGGCCTTTCAGGATCTGCTTTTTATAGTAGCGGCGCAGCCGGGCCGTGTAGGAGAGATAGTAGCGCAGACCCTTTTTCTGCCCGTCCTCCCCTTCGCCGGGGCGGAATTCCAGGGGCAGGTCCAGCGTGGGCTTTAAGTAGATCTTTTCGTCCTCGTCCGTCAGCCGCGGCTTCGTGATATAGGTCCAGACCCGGTTGGACATGTGGCGGAGCGCGATAAAAATGGCCGCGAGGGTGATGAAAGCCGCCGCCAGCTCCGTGACGTTGTTCAGCACTTTCACCCAGTCCGGGGTCTCCACCGGCTGTCCCAGCAGCGCCTGCAGGTCGGGATGTTCCACGCGGGGTTCGGGCACGTAGGGCTCCGTCTCCACCGGTATTTCTCTGACGATCTCGGCGCGGGGGCGTCGGGAATACCAGTCGGAGATCGCGTCCCACAAAGGCTGCGTCGCGAACGCCGCGATCAGGATAGCGGCCAGCGCCGCGATCAGAAAGACGGTCATGCAAAAGGAGTTGACAAACGAGATCTGCTTCTGAGGCAGATGGTCCGTGTCCTTGAACATCCCGAGGAATTCGTAGTAGGAGTTTAAGTTCCGGTGGATGAAGAACAGCACGGCTAGCGCCAGAAATCCCAGGAAACCGCCCAGTTTCAGCCGCCACGATAACAGCGGCGACGAATTGCCGATCATGATCCCCAGCCAGTAGGAACCGATGCAGACGATGGCCAGGAACGTGTAAAAGCCGCTGCGTTCCCGGGAGATCCAGTAATTGATCAGTTTACGTATAAACATAGGGCACCTCCCATTCATAGATCTCGGCGAACCGGGGCTGGCCGATGCGGAGCGGATCGCCGGGCCGTTTGGGCAGGATCCACTGGGAACCGGGGCTTTGGCTGCAGAGTCCGTCGAACGCCTGGGACAGGGACGCCCGCTGGCCCGGCGAGATCATCACATAGAGGGACGAATCGGAGCCGAAACCGCCGCTTTTCGGATCGGCCATCAGGAAAAGCAGGTCTTCCATAGAGAAATGCTCCGGCTGCCCGGCGGTTTTGGCTCCGTTGTTTTCCTGCGGGTTGGGAGCGGGCGAAAGGAGAGAAGCGGCCTTTCCGCTCCGGGGATCCGCTTCGCGGCCGGAGTGCTTAGAAGAAACGCCCGGGCGGCGCGGGCTCCCGTGGGCTCCCAGATCCCCCGCGGAGATCTGGACCCTGGCCAGCAGCTCCATGACGCTGCGCAGATGGTCCTTGCCCGCGCCGGCTTCCAGGCGGGAGGGAAGACCCGTGAGGCAGTCGCGCCCATTGCTGAAAACGGCCACGGGAACGCCCTGCTCGATCATTTTTTCCGCGATGGAGCCGCAGAGCCGGATCGCCTCCTCGGTCAGATCCTCGTCCGCCAGCAGAAGGTCGGATTCGGTGTCCAACAGAAGCGTCACCCGCCAGGAAGAGGCCGGCGTGTATACGTTGACTTTCAGTTCTCCCGTGTGGGCGGTGGCTTTCCAGTTGATGCTTTTATACGGATCGAACGACTGATAGGGCCGCACGGACTGGATCTCGAACGGATCCAGCAAAAGCGCCCGCCGCGCCAGGACCTGGCCCAGCAGGTTTTTAAGCGGCAGTTCCAGGCGCATGGGGTCCGCCGGGCCCGGGTACACGTACATACAGGCTTCCGCGGGCAGGGATGCGACGCAGTGGTTCAGGAAAAACAGATCGTAGCTGATCAGGTCGGCGCTGCGGATCTGATAATATCCCCGTTTTTTGCAGTCAAAATCCAAGGTCCTGCGGATCTCCTGCCAGGGCATGCAGGAGAAGATATCGCTGCGGTAATTCTGATCGGTGATCTTAAAATTGCCGGCGCCGGTGAAGACCAGGTGGCGTCCCATCTGGAATTTCACATGCAGCACGGGCAGAGGCAGAAATTTGCGGTTGGTAATGACCTCTTTCAGCTGCCCGGTCTCCCCCTCCACGGCGGCTTTCTGTACGAAAAAGAGCCGGACGGAGAGGTTTTTGGCCCAGTACCGGTGGTACAGGATCGCCTGCAGCTCTAAAAAGATCCAGCCGACGGCGAAGATGACGGCCAGTTTCATAGGCGTTTGCTCCAATCTTCCGTGGGCAGCGGGACCGTCTCCAGGATCCCGCGGATCGTATCGGCGTTTGAGGCCTGCATACCGAACGAGCGGGCGGTCACCAGCCGGTGGGCCAGCACGGGCACGGCCAGGGTCTTCACGTCCTCCGGCACCGCGTAGGCGCGTCCGCGAACCAGGGCGTAAGCTCGGACCGCCCGGTAGAACGCCAGGCTGCCTCTGGGGCTGACGCCGTTTAGGATCTGGGGATCGTCGCGGGTGGCCTGGACCAGGGACACCAGGTATTCCTTGAGGGCCGGGTGCACAAAGATCCCGGCGGCGGCGTCCCGCAGCTCTTCCATGTCCGCGCCGCTGCAGACCGGTTCCAGGGAATCCAGCGGATTGTCTTTTCCGAAGCGATCCAGGATCCGCAGCTCTTCCTCCATATCCGGGTAGCCCATGGAAAGCTGCATCAAAAACCGGTCCATCTGGGCCTCCGGCAGAGGATAGGTACCGGCCGTCTCGATCGGATTCTGGGTCGCGAGGACCAGAAACGGTTCCTCCAGACGGTAGGTCTCCCCGTCGATGGTGACCTGCCGTTCCTCCATGGATTCCAGCAGGCTGGACTGGGTCCTGGGCGTCGCCCGGTTGATCTCGTCCGCCAGCAGGATGTGGG
>CANQYH010000089.1 GCA_947628025.1 uncultured Lachnospiraceae bacterium
AAAAATTCTTGACATGATGCACAAAACAGTATAAAATTGTAGTGTTGTATTCTTGTACAATGAAAACTAAATAAGGAGGTGCTCCTGTGTCGCATATAATACCTATATTGCTTACAATCATTATTGTAGCTCCTATCAGTTGGGTATTGGCGGTCGCACACCGAAAGAAGACATATGAAAGCAAAATCGGCAGTGCGGAAGAAAAGTCAAGAAAAATCATAGATGAAGCATTGAAAACCGCAGAGACAAAGAAGCGAGAAGCTCTCCTGGAAGCCAAGGAAGAGTCCATCCGGACTAAGAATGAGTTAGATAAGGAAACCAAGGAACGCAGGGCGGAGCTTCAAAGGTATGAAAGACGTGTACTTAGCAAGGAAGAGAACCTGGACAAAAAGTCCGAGTCACTGGAACGCAGAGAGACAAGCCTGACGGCGCGAGAGGAAAACCTGAATAAAAAGCTGGCTGAAGCAGAGGAGCTGCGGGGCCGGCAGCTGCAGGAACTGGAGCGCATTTCCGGGCTGACGACCGAGCAGGCGAAAGATTACCTGCTCCAGTCGGTGGAAGAAGACGTCAAGCACGATATGGCGAAGAAAGTGAAAGAACTGGAGTCGCGGGCGAAAGAGGAAGCGGATAAGAAAGCGAAAGAGTACATCGTGACCGCGATCCAGAGATGTGCGGCGGATCATGTGGCGGAGACTACGGTATCGGTCGTGCAGCTTCCCAGCGACGAGATGAAAGGTCGCATCATAGGGCGTGAGGGACGGAATATCCGTACCCTGGAGACGATGACCGGCGTGGAGCTGATCATTGACGATACGCCGGAAGCGGTGGTTTTGTCGGGGTTCGACCCGGTGAGGCGCGAGGTAGCCAGGATCGCTCTGGAGCGTCTGATCGTAGACGGCCGTATCCATCCGGCCAGGATCGAAGAGATGGTGGAGAAAGCGCAGAGAGAGGTGGAGCTGAACATGCGCGAGGAAGGCGAAGCAGCCGTCCTCGAGGTAGGTATTCACGGTATCCATCCGGAATTGGTCAAGCTTTTGGGCAAGATGAAGTTCCGTACCAGTTACGGGCAGAACGCCCTGAAACATTCGATCGAGGTGGCGCAGCTTTCGGGGCTTTTGGCGGCTGAGATCGGAGTGGATGTTCGTTTGGCGAAAAGAGCGGGTCTGCTGCATGACATTGGAAAATCCATCGATCATGAGATGGAGGGTTCCCATGTGAAGCTGGGGGCGGATCTGTGCAGGAAGTATAAGGAATCCGCAGTCGTAGTAAATTCCGTAGAGTCCCATCACGGAGATGTGGAGCCGGAGAGCCTGATCGCCTGCATCGTACAGGCGGCGGATACGATCTCGGCGGCCCGGCCCGGCGCGAGACGCGAGACGCTGGAGACGTATACGAACAGATTGAAGCAGCTGGAAGAGATTACCGATTCTTTCAAAGGAGTGGACAAATCGTTCGCGATCCAGGCTGGACGGGAAGTTCGTATCATGGTTATACCGGAACAGGTCAGCGACGACGATATGGTGCTGATGGCACGCGATATCGCCAAGAAGATCGAGGAGTCCATGGAGTATCCGGGTCAGATCCGGGTCAATGTGATCCGCGAGTCGAGAGTAACCGACTACGCGAAATAAAACGAAACTTAAAGAAGCCTTATAGGGAACCTGTAAGGCTTCTTTTGGCATTATCTCAGTAAGGGAGAGAGACCGATGCGGTTTCTCTGAATAAACGTTTTATGCAGGCTGTCGAAGCCTGCGTTTGGCAGGAGAAAGGTTGGTGGAATATGAAAAAAGGGAGAAGAACGACGATCGGTCTGATAGCGGCTGTCGTACTGGCGCTGTGCGCTTCCGCGGCGGTGTGGGCGGCGGCGGACGACGAGCCCATTGAAAGGCTGACGCTGAAAATAGAATCAAAGATCCAGGTGGGGGCTGAGCATTATGACGGCGACATCGTTGTTACAACGGACGATGACGGATATATTGTGCGCTATACGGAGTTTTTGAATGAGGGGGATGTCTGGGGCATCGCCGATACTCCGCGTGTGCTGCTTCATCTGCGCAGGGAAAGCGGATATTATTTTAATGTTCCTCAGAGCAGGGTCCGTATCCGCGGCGCCGAACTGGAGTCCGCCGGATGGGATGAGGATCTGCTGGAGTATCTGATTATAGTCACTCTCCCCTCCCTGCGGGAACAGGTGGGCGAGATCGCAGAGGCAGGCTGGACGGATCTGGTAAGCGCCGTTTGGGACGAAACATATAATACGGTTTATTATGAGCTGCAGCTGTACCGCGGCGATAAAAAAGAGGGGCCGGTGCACCATGTGAAATCCGGGACCTATAATTTCGGGACGATCATACAGGCGGAAGGAGATTATCATTATCGTGTGCGTGCGGTCAATGTGCGGAACGAACACGTAAAGAGCGCCTGGGTGGAGTCTCCGGTCCTGACGGTCGACCAGGAGCTGCTGGCGCGGATTCGGGAACAGTACGGAGACATAGTCGTTGGGACGCCCGCGCCCGGCGATACAAATCCGATCTATGCGGATATGTACGGGTGGATCTATCATGGGGACAAATGGTGGTACCGGAACCCGGACGGCGGTTTCACGGTCAATGACTGGCAGCTGATCGATGGTCTGTGGTATTATTTCGATTCTCAGGGATATATGGTGACCGGCTGGATCCAATGGAACGATAAATGCTATTACTGTGATCCGGAGACCGGCGCGATGATGGTTAACAGGATCGTACCGGACGGCCGGGGGCGCAGGGTAGATTCTTCGGGAGCCTGGATCCAGTAAGAGCTCCATCCGGCGTACGTACGGGCGATATGGTTTTGACCGTGATATGTTTGCGGCAGGCCGCCGTGCAAGCGGCGTTCTTGCGGATCTAAAAATATAACAGCGGAGGGACAGACGTGGCAGGAAAAGTGATTCGCGCAGACAGAAAATTGAAATATCAGGGGACGATCCTGAAAATATACGAGGATACGGTGATTGCCAACGGCCATGAGGCTCACTGGGATTTCATTCATCATGACGGTGCGGCCGCGGTACTGCCGGTGGCGGAGGACGGCCGGATCCTGATGGTGCGTCAGTACCGCAATGCTTTGGACCGTGAGACGCTGGAGATCCCGGCGGGAAAATTGGATTCTCCGGAGGAACCGAAGATCGAGTGCGCGTATCGGGAGTTGGAGGAGGAGACAGGGTACCGTTCGGAACATTTGGAATACCTGCTGAGCGTGAATACGACGGTGGCATTCTGCGATGAGGCCATAGATATTTTTGTCGCGAAAGATCTGATCCCGTCCCACCAGCATCTGGACGAGGACGAGTATATCGAGGTGGAGAGATGGGAACTGTCCGATCTGCTGCGATTGATCTATGAGGGTAAGATGACGGATGGGAAGACGGTGGCCGCCATCACGACCTATGCGGTGAAGCATCAGACCGGCCTGGTATAATCTGCCGCCGCCTCTCATAGAATATGGGGACGACGGGAGAGGCGGCCGCACATGAGACTGGTTCGCAGGATCACATTTCCCTGGGTGCTGTGCCTGTGCTGTTTCTGCGGCACGGCAGCCGGGGCGGTTACGGCCAACTGCCTGGGAGAGGAACTTCCGGAGCAGCTTGGCCTTTTTTTAGCTATTTATCAGAGAAGCGGAACTCTGAGCCGGACAGAAATGAGGAATCTGTTAGGTTATGCGGCGCGCCAGAGATTGTCGGAGTTTGGCCTGGCGGCGCTTATCGGTCTGACGCCTTTTTCGGCGGCGGGTTTTGCGGCAATTGCTTTTGCGGGCGGTTTTTGTCTGGGATTTCTTCATGCGGCTGTAACGCTCCTCCAGGGTATAGCGGGGATCCTGAGTTTTTTATCGCTGCTCATGCCCCACTGGCTTTGTTATCTGCCGGCCTGGGCGATCCTGGCGGTGCAGGCGGAGGACGGACTGGCCGCGATGAAGCCGCGCAGATGGCTGCTGGCGACGCTTCTGGTCCTGGGCGGAATCTGGATGGAGGCTTATGTAAATCCCGGGTTCCTTTGTTTTTAAAAAAATACAATGCGAATTTTACAACATATGGGTAAGCGGAAAACGGCCGTTTCCATATGTTGTATTTTTTATGTAAATCTTTGGAAAAAATGGGAAAAGTGGGGAATTAGTGTTTGATTTTGGCGGAAATAATGACTATAATGTAAATAAATGGTCATGATCCGCCCGCTTCGGGGGAGAATTTGGGGGAGATTATGGGGACAGAGATAAAACGGTTCATGGAGTATATGGAGACGGAAAGGCACGCTTCGCGAAACACATTGGCATCCTATGAGCGGGATCTGACGCAGTTGGCGGATTATCTGCAGGAGAAAGGGATCGAGAGCGTGCCCAAAGTGACGAAGACCGCGCTGAATTCTTACATTCTTTTCCTGGAAAAAAACGGAAAAGCGTCGACGACGATCTCCAGGGTCATGGCGTCCATGCGGACTTTTTTCCACTATGAGCTGAGACAGGGGAAGATCAGCAGGGATCCCACAGAACTTTTAAAGACGCCGAAGATCGAGAAAAAGGCGCCGGGGATCCTGTCGGTAGAGGAAGTGGAGCGGCTGTTGGATCAGCCGGGCGACGGCAGTCCGAAAGAGGTCCGGGACAAAGCGATGCTGGAACTGCTTTACGCAACGGGGCTGCGGGTGTCGGAACTGATCGGGCTCTGTGTCGGGGATGTGAACCTCTCCATCGGTTTTGTGACTTGCCATGACGGAGACAGGGAGAGGACGGTTCCTTTTGGAAAAACCGCCAGGCAGGCGCTGACGGATTATCTGGAACATTCCCGCGGGATCCTTTTGAAAGGAAACGAGCGGCCGGAACTGTTTGTAAACTGCAGCGGTCAGCCCATGAGCCGCCAGGGATTCTGGAAGATCATCAAATATTATGGTGAGAAAGCCGGGATTACGGAGGATATCACGCCGCATACGCTGCGCCATTCGTTCGCGGCGCATCTGATCGGGGGCGGGGCGGATATCCAGGCGGTGCAGAGGATGATGGGACATGCGGATCCGGCCACGACGCAGGCTTATATGAGCTATGCAGTGAAGAACCAGGACCCGGTGCTGCGGGCGTACCATGCGGCGCACCCGCGGAAATAGGTGGGATTGTTTGGGGCGGCAGTTTGGAAAAGGCGTTAAAAACCGATATTAGGGTCTTGCCTGACCCGAACCAACGTGATATGATGGAAATGTGAGATGGGGCCGCATGAGACGGCATTTCAAAATTGAAATAGAAGCGAGGGGCAGCAAATGAAGAAAGTAGAAGATTATGTGAGGAGTATACCGGATTTCCCGGAACCGGGTATCATTTTCCGTGATGTGACCACGATCCTGCAGGATCCGGACGGGCTGAAACTGGCGATTGACGGGATCATGGATTTTCTGAAAGACAAGGAGTTCGATCTGGTAGTTGGTCCGGAGTCGAGAGGTTTTATCTTCGGCGTGCCGGTAGCTTATGCGATGCACAAGGGGTTCATCCCGGTCCGCAAGAAAGGCAAGCTTCCCTGCGAGACGGTCAGCATGGAGTATGATCTCGAATACGGCAGCGCGGTGATCGAGATGCACAAGGATGCGATCAAACCGGGGCAGAAAGTGGTCATCATCGACGATCTGATCGCGACCGGCGGCACGATCGAAGCGATCACCAAGCTGGTGGAGCAGCTGGGCGGGGAGGTCGTGAAGATCTGCTTTGTCATGGAGCTGGCGGGGCTGAAAGGCCGCGAGAGGCTGAAAGGCTACGACGTGGATTCCGTGATCATTTATGAGGGGAAATAATTCACAGGAGCAACCTGTCTACATAGGGCGGAGGCGTACCGGCTTGGCGGAAAGACGGACGTCTCCGCCATTATTGTACTTATTTTCCGGCAGATCTCTGTTTGACTGTGCCGTTTGGTTGAAGCAGGCGCAGGCCGGACGCACAGGCCGGACGCCGGAAAAATAAATCTTGCATTTTCGGAAGAACCTATATATAATAGTTACATTATTTTTTCAGGTATACGCGCCCGCTGCTTTGGGGCGCACTGTATATTAGAGAAGGTGATGGTTATGGCGCAGGAATTGATTCGTGAACCGGTGGAACAGGAACTGGAGGCTCCGGCTTCCTTTACGAGCCCGGAGGAATTATATCAGGATCTGATCCGCAGCATACGCAGGTACCATCCGTCGGATGATATCACGCTTGTGGAGAAAGCATACAATCTGGCCAAAGAAGCGCATGGAGATCAGAAGCGAAAGTCGGGTGAACCGTATATCATTCACCCTCTTTGCGTTGCCATCATACTGGCGGATCTGGAGATGGATAAGGAAACCATCGCCGCGGGCCTGCTCCATGATGTGGTAGAGGATACGGGCCGGACGCTGGACGACCTGACGAAAGAGTTCGGTTCCGAGGTTGCGTTTTTGGTGGACGGCGTCACCAAGTTGACTCAGCTGTCCTGGGATAAGGATAAGGTGGAGATCCAGGCCGAGAACCTGCGCAAGATGTTTTTGGCCATGGCGAAAGATATCCGTGTGATCATCATTAAACTGGCGGACCGTCTGCACAATATGCGGACCGGCAAGTTCTGGCGGCCGGAAAAGCAGAAAGAAAAAGCCAGAGAAACCCTGGAAATCTATGCGCCTATTGCCGACCGGCTGGGCATTTCCAAAATAAAAATTGAACTGGACGACCTGTCTCTGAAGTTTTTAAAACCGGAGGTCTATTACGATTTGGTGGAAAAGGTGAACCTGCGCAAGGATGCCAGGGAAGCGTTCGTCCAGGAGATCGTGGAGGAGATCCGGCAAAATATGAAAGAGGCCGGGATCGAGGCGACGGTCGGCGGCAGGGTGAAGCATTTCTTCAGTATTTATAAGAAGATGGTGAATCAGAACAAGACCATCGACCAGATCTACGACCTGTTTGCGGTGCGGATCATGGTGGAGTCGGTCAAGGACTGCTACGCGGCCCTGGGCGTGATCCACGAGATGTATAAACCGATCCCGGGACGGTTTAAAGATTATATCGCGATGCCGAAGCCCAATATGTACCAGTCGCTGCATACGACCCTTTTCTCCAGTACCGGCCAGCCGTTTGAGATCCAGATCCGGACTTACGAAATGCACCGGACCGCCGAATACGGGATCGCGGCCCACTGGAAATACAAAGAGAGCGGCAGCGGCGCGATCGCGGCCGGCGATGAGGAAGCGAAGCTGGCGTGGCTGCGGCAGATCCTGGAGTGGCAGCGTGATACCGACGATTCCAAGGAATTTCTGAATCTGGTCAAGGGTGATCTGGACCTGTTTTCCGACAGCGTCTATTGCTTCACTCCGTCCGGTGACGTAAAGACCCTGCCCAGCGGCTCCACACCCATTGATTTCGCGTACGCGATCCACAGCGCCGTGGGCAACAAAATGGTGGGGGCCCGCGTCAACGGCAAGCTGGTGAATATTGATTACCAGCTGCAGACCGGCGATCAGATCGAGATCATTACCTCGCAGAACGCCAAAGGCCCCAGCCGCGACTGGCTGACCCTGGTCAAAAGCACCCAGGCCCGCAATAAGATCAACCAGTGGTTCAAGATGGAGCTGAAAGAGGATAATATCCTCCGCGGCAAGGAAATGATCGACCGTTACTGCAAGGCCAAGGGCATCAATTATGCGGACATCAGCAAGCCGGAATTTATGGAAAAGGTCATGCAGCGCTATGCGTTCAAGGACTGGGATTCGGTGTTGGCGTCCATTGGCCACGGCGGCCTGAAAGAGGGCCAGGTCATCAATAAGATGCTGGAGGAGCGGGAGAAAAAGCTGAAGCGGGAGGTTACGGACGCGGCGGTTTTGGACGGTGTCGGGGACATGTCTTCCGGCAGAGCGCCCGTGACGAAACGGTCTCAGAGCGGCATTGTGGTCAAAGGGATCCACGATGTGGCGGTTCGCTTTTCCCGCTGCTGCAATCCGGTGCCGGGGGATGAGATCGTGGGCTTCGTTACCAGGGGCCGGGGCGTGTCTATCCATCGGACCGACTGTGTGAATATGATCAATCTCCCGGAGGAGGAGCGCGCCAGGTTGATCGACGCCGAGTGGCAGAAGCCGGAAGGCGGCGAGGGCAAGGAGAAATATTCTGCGGAGATCCAGATCTTTGCCAATAACCGTATCGGTCTCCTGGTGGATATTTCCAAGGTGTTTACAGAGCGCCAGGTCGATATCACTTCTATCAATGTGCGGACCAACCGGCAGGGAAAAGCGACGGTAGTCATGACGTTTGATATTCCCGGCGTCGACGAGCTGGGGAGACTGACGGAGAAGCTGCGGCAGATCGAGGGCGTGTTGGATATCGAACGGACGGCGGGATGACGCGTGGCGAATACCGAAACGGGCGGTGCGTCGGAGCGCGAAATGTCTGACAGTGCGTACAGGCAGCGGGTGGCGCGGGAAACGGCGTGCGCAGGTTAGCGGGACGAACGGCGGCAGACCGGCCGGGACCATGCCTGGCGCGGCCATGCAGGATACGGAGAAAAGCGAGGAATAAAAAAGCGGATGAAGACGTTAAAGATCCTTTGCAGCGAACTGGGGATGCTGGGGACCAACTGCTATATCGTTTATCAGGAGGAGGGGACTCCGGATCAGCCGGCCCATTGCTTCATTGTAGATCCGGCGGACAACGCTTCCTTTATCGTGCGGAAGTGCAGGGAACTGCGGTTAAAGCCGGAAGCGATCCTTTTGACGCACGGGCATTTCGATCATATCCTGGCGGCTGAGGATGTGCGGCGGAGTTTCCATGCGCCGGTCTATGCGGGGGAACGGGAGCAGGAGCTTTTGGAAGATCCGGCCATGAACCTGACGGGCATGAGCGGGGCGGAGATGTGCCTGACCGCCGATAAGTGGCTGCGGGACGGCGAGACGCTTTCCCTGGCCGGCGTAAAATGGAGAGTATTGTTCACGCCCGGCCATACCGAGGGCAGCGTCTGTTATTACGCGGAAGACGAGGATGTGCTGATCAGCGGTGACACATTGTTCTGTGAATCAGCGGGACGGACGGATCTTCCTACGGGAAGCGCGGAGAAGCTGTATGTGTCCGTGACGGAGAAACTGTTCGCGCTGCCGGAAGAGACGGCGGTCTATCCCGGGCACGGACAGAAAACGACGATCGGATATGAAAAAAAGCACAATTATTATGTGTAAATGATTTTTAAGGGAAATGACCTGCCGGCATAATATTTTTGTGGTAAATTGGGACCGCAGAACATGTCGGGAGGTATTTTCATATGTATGGAAAGAAATGGAATGGTTTCGGTTTTGTACTGGGAGGATACCTGCCGCGGCAGGACAGACTGTTTCCCTATAGAATGACCGGTCCTGTGCACGATACGGACCGCGTGGGAGACAGAGAAACGTTTGAGAGACGGAGTGTTGGGAAAATATGATTGAGATTCGGCTGAATGACGATGCTTATGAGCAGGACATCCGGGAGCTTCTGATGGCTTTTTACCCGGGAGAACCCTTTTTTTACGGGAACGGGGAGGCGAAAGAGCCTGTCAGTCTGATTGTGGAGGGAACCGTGAATGAGGAGAGAAATCTCTACCGGCTGCGTGTCTTGGACGGGGAGTCCCGAGAAAACCGGGACGGCGGCTGCGGGGCTGCGGAGAAAGCCGACTGCTCAGCGGTCGGTTCCGAATCGGGAGCAAAAACGGAAGCGGCGGCCGGTACTCAGATAAAACAAGTTCAGCCGGAGGAGAAAGCGGCTGCCGCCTCTTCGTCTGTACTGCAGCCGGTCGGAAGCGGGGATTCTTTCGAGACAGAGATTTACAAGCTGTGCGCGGAGTCTCGTGTATGCGGAGATATTCCCGATGCCCTGCGGCAGGAGATCGCCCGGGCTGGCGAGCCCATTTCTCTGGATTACGAGGACCGGACCGACGCGAAAAATAAGATTAAGCGCCGTCTCTATGCGCTTTTGCTGCTGCGGACCGGCCGGCAGCTCCCCTGGGGGGCATTGACCGGCATCCGTCCGACGAAGATCGCGATGACGAAACTGAACGAGGGCATGGACCCGCAGGAGATTGCCCGTTTCATGCGGGACAATTATTTTGCCAGCGAGGAGAAGACCAGCCTGAGCATCGAGATTGCGCAGAGAGAAAAAGAGCTGCTGTCGCAGATCGATTATCGGGACGGTTACAGTCTGTACGTAGGGATCCCATTCTGTCCGACCACCTGCCTGTACTGTTCCTTTACCTCCTACCCCATCGGAAAATGGGCCGGGAAGACGGGGCTTTATCTGGACGCTCTGTTTAAAGAACTGGATTATGTATCGGAAAAAATGAAAGGCCGCGCTTTTGCTGGGTGTCCGTAAGAAAGTTTTGAAACAAAATTTGATTACGGCACCTGTCAGACAGGATTGGGACAATAAAAAAGTACGGAGCGGAGGCTTGGTTTGCCTTGTTCCGTACTTTTTTAATTTTCTTGAAGTGCTATCTGGGCGTATGCGCTTCTCTGACAGTCTGACGGTAAAGGACATAGCGAATCGTTACCCCATGTTTTAGTGAGGACTACTCAGGGAGTCGCAAATCACGACGCCCTATATTATCATTCCTGTAAATTGAAATAGCCATACTTGTTATTTCCGTTTCCGTTTGCCCTTTCCATGTGTGAGCTGCGGACTGGATTTCCCGCGCTGGCTGCCTTGTCTATCTTGCAGTTTCTTGGATTTCTTCAAAATGCCGATCAGTGTGACGAATTCCTCTTTCGTGAGTGTGTCGTAGTC
>CANQYH010000090.1 GCA_947628025.1 uncultured Lachnospiraceae bacterium
CCACAAGGCGGTGGACGTAGGGTTTGACCGCAGCATGATCGGGGCCTATGGACAGGACGACCGGGTCTGCGGTTATACGGCCCTGATGGCGGAGATCGAGACGGTGGACCCGCTCTACACGACGGTCACGGTGCTGACGGACAAGGAGGAGATCGGGTCCGAGACCAACACCGGCATGAACACTGCCTATTTTAAGGATTATGTGGCCGCGCTGGCCGAGAGGGAGGGCGCTCCGCTGCGGGAGGTATTCCGGAATTCCAAATGCCTTTCCGCCGATGTGAACGCGGCGCTTGACCCCACGTTCCCGCAGGTATCGGAGCCGAGGAACACCTGCTATCTGAATAAGGGCTGTGTACTGACCAAATACACCGGCTCTCGGGGCAAAAGCGGAGCCAACGACGCCCACGCCGAGTACATGGCCGAGGTCATCGGGATCATGGAGGAGGCAGGCGTCTACTGGCAGATCGGCGAGATCGGGGCCGTGGACGCGGGCGGCGGCGGGACCATTGCCAAATTCGTGGCGGGCCTGAACATCGACGTGGTGGACCTGGGCGTGCCGGTCCTGTCCATGCACGCGCCCTTTGAACTGTCCTCCAAGCTGGACGTTTACAATACATACAAGGCGTTCAAGGCGTTTTACGCGGTGCGGTGAGCCCGGCACGGGAGATGCGTCCGGTCCGCCGCTGTGAAAATTTTGTGAAATCGTTTAAAATGCTTTCCTTTGCAAAATCGCTGTGCTATAATATAAAAACGTATTACCTGTTGTCAGTCATCGTTTTGAACAGGGGAAACGCATCGCGCCGGCTTTCACGGTCGAGAGAGTTTTGATCAATTTATAGAAAGAAAAGGGAAGAGACATGAAAAAATTTATCAGTATCTTGTTGTGCGGCCTGCTGGCGGCGTCGGTTGTGACCGGCTGTTCGAAAAAAGAGGATTCTTCGAAGAACGGCAATAGCGTGACGCTGGGCGAGTATAAGGGCATCCAGTATACGCCCATGGACACGACGGTGACGGACGAGCAGGTAGAGACGCAGATCCAGTCGCTGCTGGACGCGAATCCGACGATCACCGCGGTAGACAGACCTGCGCAGAACGGAGATATCGTAAATATCGACTATACGGGACTGAAAGACGGCGTCGCTTTTGACGGCGGCAGCGCGACGGGCACAGACCTGACGCTGGGGTCGGGCCGGTTCATCGACGGATTCGAAGATGGACTGATCGGAGCCTCCGCCGGGGACGAGGTCAGCCTGAATCTGACGTTCCCGGAGGATTACTCCAATGAAGATCTGAGCGGCCAGGCGGTCGTTTTTGAGGTGAAAGTCAATGAAGTGAAAGAGTCTACGCCCGCCGTACTGAACGAGGAATTTGTGACCAGTTATACGGAATATCTGTCGGTGGACGAGCTGCGGACGGCGACCAGGACGAATCTGGAGGAGGCGGCCCAGAGCCAGGCCCAGAGCCAGAAAGAGTATGACGTCTTTATGGCGATCATGGACAATTCCACGGTGACGGTAACCGACGAGGCGGTGCAGGAGTATTATGACGAGATGTACACCACATACGAGCAGCAGGCGGCGGCGTTTGGGATGGATCTGGAGACCATGGTCGGATATTTCGGCATGACGCTGGAGCAGTTCCAGGAGGAGCTGAAAGCGGAAGCGAAGACGGCGACGGAGCAGAACGCGGTGATTGAGGCCATTGCCGCGGCGGAGGGTTTCACGGTCACAGACGAGGAGCGCCAGGCCCTGGCTGACGAGTTCGGCTATGAGAGCGTGGAAGCAATGATCGAGGACGCCGGAGAGCATACGGTCGATCTTTATATCCTGCGTGAAAAAGTATTGGAGTTCGTGACGGAGAACGCGGTAGCGGTCTGATCGGACGGATTTTAGACCGTACCGGCCGGGAGACGGGGCCGGACGGTGAAAAGATTGCGGAATTGCGCGCACCGCGCCTGGATGGTACGGTGCGCGTTTTGCTATGGAGAGCGAACGTTTAGATCATTCGGAAATGTGGGAGAAATAGAAATATGCACCGTCAGACTTATTTTCGGGGGATGCAGGAAGGCATCCCGGTAGCGCTGGGATATTTTGTGGTGTCGATGACCATCGGGATCGCAGCCAGGGGAGCGCATCTGACCCCGGCCCAGGCCACGGTTATGTCGCTGACCAACCTGACCAGCGCGGGACAGTTCGCCTCGTTCGCGGTGATCGCGGCCGGGGCCCCTTATCTGGAGATGCTGGTTTCGCAGGCGGTCATCAACCTGCGGTATTGCCTGATGTCCTGCGCCCTGTCGCAGAAAGTAGATCCGAAGATGCCGTTTTACCACCGGCTGATCATGGCCTTTGGGATCACGGATGAGATCTTCGGCCTGTCCATTTCGCAGAAAGGGAAGTTGGATCCCTGGTATACATACGGGTGCATGAGCGTGGCGATCCCCGGCTGGACGCTGGGGACGCTTTTGGGCATCCTTTCTACGGGTATTTTGCCGGCGTCCCTGCTGAATGCGATGAATATGGCGCTTTACGGGATGTTCATCGCGATCTTTATGCCGGCGGCGCGGGAGAATAAGATCCTGCTGCCGATCATTTTTCTGTCCATGGCGGCCAGCGCTGTCTTCCATCTGTTGCCGGTGTTTGATTTCATTTCATCCGGCATGAAGATCATCATCCTGACGCTGGCGATCTCGCTGGCGGCGGCCGTGCTGTTCCCGGTGGCGGAGGAGGCCGGGGATACGGAGCCGGACGGCGGTCAGGGCCCGGAGGAGAGGGGGAAAGGCCGGTCATGAGAAATTATATGTATATCTTGGTGATGGCGGTGACCACCTATCTGATCCGCGTGATCCCGCTGACGCTTTTTCGCAAAGAGATCACCAACCGGACGTTCCGTTCGTTCCTTACCTATGTGCCGTATGTGACGTTGGCGGTGATGACGTTTCCGGCGATCCTGGAGATCACGGAGGAGACCTGGATCGCCTGGGTGGGATTTGTGGCGGCGATGATATTGGCGTATAACCGGGTCAGTTTGTTTGTGGTATCGTTAGGGTGCTGCGCGCTGGTGTTTGCGCTGCAGCTTTTGTGAGGAAACGGTAAGTCAAATGCGATCTTCTGCGCAAAAGCTTAGAAAAGGTTTTCTTTTGGTTAGTGATTTTTGATAACGAGTCTAAATGATCTATGACAGGAGGGTACGAAGATGAAAGTCGGTATCATCGGAGCGGGCGGTATCGCGCAGACGATGGCGCGGACTCTGGAGCGGATGGACGGCATGGAGCGGTACGCGATCGCGTCCAGGGATCCGGAAAAGGCGAAAGCGTTTGCGGAGCGGTTCGGTTTTGCGAAAGCCTACGGTTCTTACGAAGAAATGGTGCGGGATCCGGAGGTGGAGCTTGTCTATGTGGCCACGCCCCATTCCCATCATTACGAGCACGCGAAGCTGGCCCTGGAGCACGGCAGGCATGTGCTTTGTGAGAAAGCGTTTACGGTCAATGAAAAACAGGCCGCGGAGATCTGCGCGCTGGCCCGGGAGAAAGGCCTTTTGCTGGCGGAAGCGATCTGGCCCCGCTATATGCCCATGGGCAGAACGCTGAAAGAAGTGCTGGAGAGCGGCATCGTCGGAAAGCCGCATATGCTGACGGCGGATCTGTCGTATCCGATCAGCCAGGTGGAACGGATCCGGCGGCCCGAGCTGGCGGGCGGCGCATTGCTGGATCTGGGGGTCTATACGCTGACCTTTGCGTCCATGGCGTTTGGCGACGATGTGAAAGAGATCTCCGGCCATGCGGCGCTGGGCGAGACCGGCGTGGACATGCAGCACAGCATTACGCTGACGTACCGGGACGGACGGATGGCCGTCCTCACCAGCAGCGCGCTGGGACTCAGCGACCGGCGCGGCGTCATTTATTGTGAAAATGGATTCGTGGAAGTGGAAAATATCAATAATCCCGAAATGATCCGCGTATATGACGGGAACCGCCGCGTGATCGCGTCCTATCAGCCGCCGGAAACGCAGATCAACGGCTACGAGTATGAGGTGGAGGCCTGCGCGGAAGCGATCCGGGAGGGCTGGAGCGAGTGCCCGGCCATGCCGCACGCGGAGACGCTGCGGATCATGGGCTGGATGGACGAGCTGCGGCGGCAATGGGGGATCGTGTACCCGATGGAGCGGGGCGGAAACGGTTCGCAAGCCGGATGAGGCCGTTCTGGTAAACGAACAGCTGTGTGTGATCCTGGAGATGGCGAACGATCTGGCAAGCGGCTGTCCGAATGAAAAAAAAGAGAAACGGCACTGCTTTGGCGCGGCAAGGACGCGGAGGGCAGGTACCGGGAACTTGCAGCGGAAAAGACGGAGGCACAGACGGGCGGACCCTTTTGGGCGATGAAAGAGCAAATGGCCGGGGATCTTTTGACGGACGGAGGATAGAAAGATGGCGAATGTTTTGATAATCATAATATTGCTGTTGGTGGGGGTATGGTGTTCTCTACTGTCTGCTATGCTGGAGACACTTTATCTGAAATTGTACGGATACCGTGACTGGAAAGAAAGAAAACTTATTGTTGTGGCTAATTTTGAAGTATATTTGCTTCATATAGTGGTTTTTTGTTCGGAAGCGATTGCTGTAATGAGCGGAGGGCTTGCTTTGCTGTTTGCTGTGGCGGCAGCGCTGGCCGCGATGTTTTTGAAAGGGAGATATTATCGGAAGTACTCAAAAGGAATTGACGATCCGCTGCGGTTTGCGCTGCTGTCGAGCACATTTTCTTCCTGTGCGAGCCTGCTGATTAATTTCTGGCTGCTTTGGAAGATGAATATTGTGATCTAAGCGGGAGAGAGTCCGTGAACAAAAAATCGATAGGAGGGAAGCATGATGAAAAGGAAAATTTTGGTTTTGGGAATAGCGGTGCTGCTGGCCTTGACGGCGGTGATGAACGCCTGGGCGGATATAATAGCGTATCCACTCAGCGAGGAGATTGAAATCTCTTTAAAAGTGCATACATGGATTTACTTGTTGATCGCAGCGGTAATCGTGGTCACGGTTGTGCTGGCTCTGCGGCACAAGAAGAATACAAAAGATCAATGAGAACGGCGGCGAAACCGGCCGCGGTGGACCGGCCGGCGGATGATACGGGTATCAAGGATGGTGAAAAATGATGGGTGAGAATCGATCGGCCGGCGGGGCGGAATACCGTTCGGGCGCGCTGTATGCGGCGGCCCATTTCTGGGTGGATCTAAGCTGCGCTTATCTGATCCTGCGTTTTTGCGCGGAGCTGCCGGGATTTGCCGGGTGTATTCTGCTGTATAATTTCTGCGCGTTTGCCGGGCAGATGCCGCTGGGGATGCTGGCGGATTCGTGGAACCGAAACGGTCTGACGGCCGCGATGGGCTGTGTGCTGGTGGCGGGCGCGCTGCTGGCTCTGGCCGCTTTTTCCGCGCTGTCCGGTCAGACTGCCGGGGGGACGTTTGGGCAGGCGGCCGGGATCGTGAGCATGACGGCGGCGGTGACCGCAGGAACCGGCAACGCCCTGTTCCACATCGGCGGCGGTCTGGAAGCGATGAACGCGGGCGGTGAAAAAGCGTCGGCCCTGGGCGTTTTTGTAGCGCCGGGAGCGGTGGGCCTGTATATCGGAAGAAAGCTGAGCGGGAGCGCGTTTCCGGCGACGGTGCTGGTAGCGGCCGGACTTTTTCTGCTGGCAGCCGGGATCTGGACTGGCAGCCGGAAGCGGTACGGGGCCGGTATGCGGACCGGAAATAGCGGGTTTGATCTGAAAACGGAAGCCGGGTGGCTGCCGTTTGTGCCGCTGTTTCTGGTGGTGGTGCTGCGGTCCTATATGGGAATGTACCAGGATTTCCCGTGGAAAGGGAACGGCGTCTGGGGCGTCGTTTTGGTATTGGCGCTGGCTTTGGGCAAGGCGGCCGGCGGATTCCTGATGGACCGTCTGGGGCCGGGGCGGGCCTCGGTGCTTTCGCTGGGTCTGGCGGCGGCCTGCTATCTGGGCAGCGGGATCCCGGTGGTCGGGGTCTGCGCGGTGTTTTTGTTTAATATGACGATGCCGGTGACATTGTGGGCTGCGTCGCGGCAGATGACCGGGGCGAAAGGATTTACGTTCGGACTGTTGACGTTTGCACTGTTTATCGGTTTTGTGCCTTACTATCTGGGATACGGAAGCCTGCTGTCCAATCCGGCTTCCTACGCGGGAGCGGCGGCGCTTTCCATGATTCTTTTGATGGCGGCGTTTCAGTTGAGGACCGGTTCATGGCGGGGATAATGGCGGTCTCTCTGGCGTTGACGGTCCTGCTGGAGGAGGCGTACGCGTATTTGTACGGATACCGGGCCCGGCGGGAGCGGATCCTGGTCTGCCTGGTCAACTGCCTGACGAATCCGCCGGTGGTCGCCCTGTATTATGCTGCGAGATCCCTGCTGGCGGCCGCCGGATGGTCCGGACTGTGGCTGGTCTTTACGGTTCCGGTGCTGGAAAGTCTGGCGGTGATCGTCGAATGGCGGTGTTACCGGCGTTTTTCGTCGGAGATAGAACGTCCGTTTCAGTTTTCATTGCTGGCGAATGTGTTTTCCTACGGTACGGGATTGCTGATCAATCTTTTGGCCGGGTGAGACTGCGAAGAGACGAATGAAAATAAGGGAAGGAGGGCGCGGAGAAATGAAAAAGATCCGGACTGTGGGAATGACCGTCCTGTTTGCGCTGATGATGGCGTCGGTGGCTCGGGCGGATCTGGTTGTTGATGTACAAGGGATCGTGACGGAGGCGGTGCATCGTTTGGTGTTGATTGTGCTTGTCATTATTGTGATCGTCGTGACTTTGGTGATCGCGCTGAAAAAGAGGAAATAGGCGGGAAAGCGGAAGTACAGGCATCAGGAACGGAAGCGTGGGCGCGAAATATAGAAGAAAGAGCGGGGAATACAGAAAGAAAAGCGGGAAATACAGAAAGAAAAAGCGGAAAATACCGAAAGAAAGAGCGAAAAATACAGAAAGAGCGGAAAGTACAAAAAGAAAAAGCGGGAAATACAGAAAGAAAGAGCGGAAAATACAAAAGAGAAAGCGGGAAATGACCGATGAAAAAGTATATAAGGACAGTGCTTTTAAGCGCGGCGCTTCTGCTGGCGGCGCTTTCTTCCGGTTGCAGCGCGGAGGAAAGCCACGCCGGAGAAACGGCGCCTTTTGCTGTGGAATCTGGGGCAGAAGAGACATCGGAGGGAAATGCCGAAAGAAAGACCGGCATCGCAACAGGAAAAGAGAATGCAGAAGCGCTTCCTCCAGCGGAAAGTACAGTATCTGGCAACGATCCTGCGGCAGAAAACACAGCGGCTGGTAACGTTTCTGCGGAGATGATCGGAACGACCGCGGGAGAAGAAGCGGCGGCCAAGATCACAGGAACGCCGGACAGTATGGACATGGCGGCCGCAGCAGAACAAGCGGAAACCGGCACCTCTGAGCCAAGCGTTTCCGGCAGCTTTGAGGTCCATTTTATCGACGTCGGGCAGGCGGACGCGGCCCTGGTACTCTGCGACGGACACGCGATGCTGATCGACGGCGGCAACGCGGCGGATTCCAGTCTCATTTACACGTATTTGAAAGACCGGTCCGTGAGTTACCTGGATTACATCGTCTGCACCCACGCCCATGAAGATCATGTGGGCGGTCTGGCCGGTGCGCTGAATTATGCGTCCGCTGGCTGTGCGCTGTGCCCGGTGACGGAGTATGACAGCCGCGCGTTTAACAGCTTCGTCACGTATCTGGGAAAGCAGGGCGTGGAGATCACGATTCCGGCGGCCGGGGACAGTTTCTCCCTGGGCAGTGCGTCGGTGCAGGTCCTGGGCCCGGTCCGCCCGGATGCTTCCGATCCGAACAATACCTCGATCGTTCTGCGCATCGTGTATGGGAACACATCGTTTCTGTTTACGGGGGACGCGGAACGGGAGGAGGAGCAGGAGATCCTGGAGGCGGGGTATGAGCTGGAGAGCACGGTCCTGAAAGTAGGGCACCACGGCAGCGAGACTTCAACGACTTATCCGTTTTTGCGGGAGATCCTGCCGCAGTACGCGGTGATCTCTGTGGGCGCGGACAATTCCTACGGGCACCCGGCGGAAGACACGCTGAGCCGCCTGCGGGACGCGGACGTGACGGTCTACCGCACCGATCTGCAGGGAGATATCGTGTGTACCAGCGACGGAGAATCGGTCTCGTTTGCGGTAGAGCGCGGGGCGGACGCGGATACGCTGGGAAGCGCCGGGAAAGCGAGGACAGAGACGGAAAGCGGGACCGATTATGTCCTGAATACCAATACCCACAAATTCCATATTCCGTCCTGCTCCAGCGTGAAACAGATGAAAGAGAGCAACAAACGTTTCTATAACGGAACCCGCGAGGAGGTCATCGGGATGGGCTATGATCCCTGCCAGCGCTGCAATCCGTAAGACGGCGCTTCACGACCGGGGCGCGGTCACGGCGGCGCAGCGGAACATCATTTCCGCCGCGCCTCCCAGTGCCAGCTGATCACATTTTTCCCGTCCAGTTCGGTCTCGCTCTGTACGGTCGCGATGTCCGGGCCGAACAGATCCTCTTCCGGAACGACGAGCTTCCCGTCGAGCATATCCTGGAATTCCCGTACGCCGTCCTCCCCCAGCTTGCCGCGGATGAAATCGATCCATTCCGGCTGCGTGGACGGATGGAGGATGTCATGGGGGAATACAAACTCGTCGATGCTGCCTTTGCCAAGCCTGCGTAGGCGGGCGTCGACATTGGCCAGGTATAAAAAGCCGCGGCCGTAGGGAATTTTCTGCGCCTGCAGATCCTGCCACTGGATCGCCGGCAGCTCCGCGTTCGGCGTCAGACGGTAGCGGTTGTTGAGATAACAGCCGGTGATCTTGTTGTTCAATGTGCGGGCGGTGGTCTCTGCGTCGAGAAAACCGCCGCGGTAGGGTAGCAGCGTACTGTAAAATTCCGTGCAGCCCTCGCAGAACCAGGCGCTGTCGCCATCGTCGGGATCCTCCATAGCGGGCCAGGTGTGGGTCATTTCATGGATCAGCACGTCGAACCAGCGTTCCTCGTCGACGCCCCCGTAGGCGCTGTATCCGGAGATGAAAGAGTAAGGACAGGCCGAGCCGCCTCCGCTTCGCCGGAACGGATCCCTGCGCAGGAAAACGCGGAACTGGCTCTCCGTATCGTGGAAATAGTCTTTCATGTACCGGTAGATCGGGTACAGCCGCCGCGCGATAGCCTCCACGTCGAAGTCAGGCTGGGAAAACCAGTACACGCCGAGCCCGCCGCGTTCGTAACTGTGCATGAGGCCGGTATTGAACAATGTCATGCGGATCTGCCAGCTGGTCAGCGCCTTTTCGACGGTCCCCTCTCCGAACGACCAGATTCCGCGGGCGCCCTCCGGCATGGCGGACAGGTCCCAGCCGAAGCGGGTCAGGAACCGGGTGTCTCCGGTCAGCGGCAGGATAAATGCGAACAGGCCGCAGCCGTTCAGCCCCAGCGGCTCCGCGCGGAAATCGAAATAGGGGCTGCTGCTGTATCCCTCCGGCAGGACGCGCGGAAACAGCCGGATATCCCAGCGGAGCGTTCCGGCCGCCGGGCGTTGGAAGTAGATCCCCTTGCAGGGAGCGGAATCATAGAAACTGGGCGTGTCGTCCAGGCGGTATGGCACGTCGCCCAGGTCGTCCGCCAGCACGAGGATCTCGTGGTCCGGAAACGGGCAGCGTCCGCCGTAAGCGATCTCAGGATAAGCCAGTTCCGGCTTTTCTGGTTCCGACGGGAGCGCCGCCGCGGGCATGGAGGCGGAAACGGTCATGTCGGCGACCGTGCCGTTTTCCCAGCGGGGTTTCAGCGTTAGTGTGAGTACGTCCATATAGGGTCCTCCTGCATATTTTTCAGAAATGAGTTCTCCGGCGGCGGCCCTCGTTTCAGGCATATGGTTCCCGCCGTTTCAGGAAACGTATAGTATCAGAAACGATCATCTTAAATCTGCCGTTTTCCGGCATTTCCCAAATCATTTTCAAAATTCTCTCGTTTGATAGGTCCTGGTCAGGCGCTCTACGGCCTTTTGAAAATAGAATGCCGGCGTTGCCAGGTTCAGCCGCACGAATCCCGCTCCCTCCGGACCGTATTCTTCTCCCCAGTCCCCGAAGATCCCGGCTTCCTCCTCCAGAAAATGGCGGCGTTCGCTTTCGCCGAGCCCGAGGCCGCGCAGGTCGAGCCACGCGACATAGGTCCCTTCCAGCGGGGCGAGAGCCAGGCGAGGCATATGTTCCGCGGCGGTCCGCTCCAGCAGCCGGTAATTTGCCGCGTTGTGCCGGTTCATGGCCTGCAGCCACTCCAGGCCCTCGGGAGAGTAAGCCGCGCACAGGGCCTGATAAAAGAACGGGTCGATGCTGCCGAAATGCTCGACGGCCTGCCACGCCTGGTACGCCTGCCGCAGCCTGGGATCCGGGATCAGCAGGTTCGCGTGATTGGCCCCTGTCAGGCTGAACGCTTTTCCCAGGGAAGTGGAAGAGATCCCATGCTTCGGATCCAGCTTCGCGTAGGGGACGGCGGCGTATCCCGTTTGGGCGGTTTCTGCAAAGATCTCATCGCTGAACACGAGGGTGCCGTACCGTTCGGACAGCGCGGCGATCTCCCGAAGCTCCGCCTCGGAGAAGACCCGGCCCGTCGGGTTGTGGGGGTTGC